>NZ_VMBJ01000003.1:2810-172628 GCF_010608305.1 Stenotrophomonas sp. AS012628
CTAAGACCGAGCACCGAGACGAGCCTTTATGGCGAAGTCACTGATACCACGCTTCCAGGAAAAGCTCCTAAGCTTCAGCTTACGCAGACCGTACCGTAAACCGACACAGGTGGGTAGGATGAGAATTCTCAGGCGCTTGAGAGAACTCGGGTGAAGGAACTAGGCAACATGGCACCGTAACTTCGGGAGAAGGTGCACCCTTTTTGGTGGCTCGTGCGAGCTATAGCTGAAGAGGGTCGCAGTAACCAGGCCGCTGCGACTGTTTATCAAAAACACAGCACTCTGCAAACACGAAAGTGGACGTATAGGGTGTGACGCCTGCCCGGTGCTGGAAGGTTAATTGATGGGGTCAGCCGCAAGGCGAAGCTCTTGATCGAAGCCCCAGTAAACGGCGGCCGTAACTATAACGGTCCTAAGGTAGCGAAATTCCTTGTCGGGTAAGTTCCGACCTGCACGAATGGCGTAACGACAGCGGCGCTGTCTCCACCCGAGACTCAGTGAAATTGAAATCGCTGTGAAGATGCAGCGTTCCCGTGGCAAGACGGAAAGACCCCGTGAACCTTTACTATAGCTTTACACTGAACGTTGAGTTCGTCTGTGTAGGATAGGTGGGAGGCTATGAAACCATGGCGCTAGCTGTGGCGGAGCCATCCTTGAAATACCACCCTGTCGTGCTTGACGTTCTAACCTGGGCCCATTATCTGGGTCGGGGACCGTGTATGGTGGGTAGTTTGACTGGGGCGGTCTCCTCCTAAAGAGTAACGGAGGAGCTCGAAGGTACGCTCAGCGCGGTCGGACATCGCGCACTGTGTGCAAAGGCATAAGCGTGCTTGACTGCAAGATCGACGGATCAAGCAGGTAGGAAACTAGGACTTAGTGATCCGGTGGTTCTGTATGGAAGGGCCATCGCTCAACGGATAAAAGGTACTCCGGGGATAACAGGCTGATACCGCCCAAGAGTTCATATCGACGGCGGTGTTTGGCACCTCGATGTCGGCTCATCACATCCTGGGGCTGTAGTCGGTCCCAAGGGTATGGCTGTTCGCCATTTAAAGTGGTACGCGAGCTGGGTTCAGAACGTCGTGAGACAGTTCGGTCCCTATCTGCCATGGGCGTTGGAGATTTGAGAGGGGCTGCTCCTAGTACGAGAGGACCGGAGTGGACGAACCTCTGGTGTTCCGGTTGTCACGCCAGTGGCATTGCCGGGTAGCTATGTTCGGAAGCGATAACCGCTGAAAGCATCTAAGCGGGAAGCGCGCCTCAAGATGAGATCTCCCGGGGCACAAGCCCCCTGAAGGAACCATGTAGACTACGTGGTTGATAGGTCAGGTGTGTAAGTACAGCAATGTATTGAGCTAACTGATACTAATGATCCGAGAGGCTTGACCATATAACCTCAAGTTGCCTTGGCTTTACGACAACGTCGTAAGAGCATCCAAGTGCACGCTACGTCACAAGAACTACGAGAGGCAGGCGCCTTATCCAGCTGTATCGGATGGCGACGCTCCAACCGCCTCCCTGGTGAAATTAGCGCTGTGGAACCACCCGATCCCATCCCGAACTCGGAAGTGAAACGCAGCTGCGCCGATGGTAGTGTGGCTCAAGCCATGCGAGAGTAGGTCATCGCCAGGGTTTACACCCAAAACCCCGCTGCTTGCGCAGCGGGGTTTTTCTTTGAGCGCAGGAAATACCGGGTAACGACGGCCACTGGCCGGCAGACGCGTTGATGGAACCGCCGCGAGCGGCGGCGCCAACCAAGGTTGGCGACTACCGATGGCAGAGGGATCAGCGGTAGATCCACGCCATGCGTGGATGCTCTCCGCGAGGAACCCAGGCGCCAACCAAGGTTGCCAACTAACCCACAGCAGGCCCGCGCCGCAATCGTTTGCCGAATAGGTCCACGCCGCGCGTGGATGCTCTCCGCGAGAAACCACGGCGCCAACCAGTGCGGGCCGCTACCGGCGTGACCCATCACGCACAACACGCAAAAAAACGGCGCCCCGCGGGCGCCGTCTTCATCGGGATCACCTGAAAAACGGGATCAGGCGACCAGAGCCTCCTCATGTGCTTCCTGCTGGCGGAACACCGAGACCGCCTCAGTCAGCGTCCCTGCCTGCGACTGCAGCTCACGTGCGGCAGCGGTGGCTTCTTCCACCAGCGCCGCGTTCTGCTGCGTGGCCTGATCCATCTGCACCACGGTCTGGTTGATCTGCTCGATACCGATCGACTGCTCCTGCGACGCTGCGGAAATCTCGCGCATCAGGTGGCTGACATCCTCCACGCCGCCCACAATGCCCTGCATGCGTTGGCCGGCGTCGGCCACCAGCTGGGCACCTTCGCCCACCTGCCGGCCTGCTTCGTCGATCAGCTTCTTGATCTCCTGTGCGGCCGCCGCCGAACGCTGTGCCAGCACGCGCACCTCGCTGGCCACCACGGCAAAGCCTCGGCCCTGCTCGCCGGCGCGTGCCGCCTCCACCGCTGCGTTCAACGCCAGGATATTGGTCTGGAAGGCAATGCCGTCGATGACGCCGGTGATGTCGCCGATCCGCTTCGAGGCACCTTCGATGGCCTGCATGGTATCCACCACCCGCTGCATGGCCGTGTTACCGTCACTGGCAGCGCTCTGCGTGGAGGCGGCCAACGCACTGGCCTCACGCGCATGGGCGGCGTTCTGGCGCACGGTGGCGGTGAGTTCCTCCATCGATGCTGCAGTCTCCTGCAGGTGCGCGGCCTGGCGCTCACTGCGCTCGGACAATGCGCCGTTGCCGGCGGCAATCTCGCTGGCGGCGGTACTGATCGACGCCGCACATTCCTGGATGCGACCGACCATGCGTGCCAACTGGCCGGCTGTGGCATTGGCATCGCGCTGGATCGCAGCGAAGGCGCCGTGATACTCGCCGTGCATGCGCCGATCCAGATCACCGTTGGCCAATGCCGAGAGCATCTGCCGCACTTCGTTGACGGTGCTGCCGAGCGTATCGAGCAGCTGGTTGATGCCACCGGTCAGGCCATCGAGGAAGCTGGCACCTTCAGTGGCCTGCAGGCGCTGGTCGAGGTCACCGGCCGCTGCCGCTGCAACGATGCCGGCCACGGCGTTCTCCAGCGCGAGCTCATGGGTGCGGTCATGCCACTCCACGGCGAAGCCCAGGCGCATGCCCTGTGCGTCGAACACCGGGGTGACCACCTGGGCGAAGTGCACCGGTCCGATCTGCACCTTGCCGTTGTGTGTGACCTGCAGGCCGTTGAGGATGGCGCGGATACGGTCCGGGTTGGCATGGAAACGATGGATGCTGCTGCCGACCAGGCGTTCGGCGTCGAAATCGGGGAAGGCCTGTCGCAGCGTCGCCTGCTGGTTGCGCAGCAGGGCTACCACCGAGCGGTTCACATAGCGGATCACGTGATCGTTGTCAGCGATCATCATCGCGGTCCGCGAGGCATCCAGCGCCTGGCGGATCTGCGCGTTCTCGGCATGCGCCGCCGCCTCGCGTCCACGCTGGGCCTGCACGTGGCGTGCAGTGTCGGCCAGGGCGTGGGCGAGTGAACCCGGTGCATAGGCGCTGGTGTCGGCATGTGCACCAAGATCGGCACCGGTGGCGATGTCGCGTGCCAGTGCGGCAAGCCGACGCGGGCCGTGGCCAAGGGCCTCGGTCTGCTGCCGAAGGCGCAGTGCGACCTGGCCGAGGAACAAGGTCAGGCCCGCGAACATGCCGGCCTGCAGCAGCGTTGGCCACGCGGCAGCGCCCGCCTGCAGCGGTGCCAGCAGCGCGAGCGTGCCGACGCCACCGGCCAGCCACACCGGAAGGCGATCGCGGTGGCCCAGCAGCACGCCCAGCAGCAGGGCAATCGGCAATGCCGGTGACAGGCCGGCGATCGCGCACAACACGGCCAGCTGCAGCGACAACAGCAATGCCAAGCCGTTGCGGGCGACGGCCCGGCCCGCCTGCGGTCCGCCGAACCACGCGGCTGGCAGCACGGCGACGGCCACCAACGCGGCGGCCTGCAGCTGCGGACCCCGCAGGGCCAGCACCAGGCCAGCCAGGGCCAGGACCGCGCTGCCGATCAGCAGGCGGCGGTCAGCGCGGCGGGCGAGATGCTGCAGATGCGGCAGTCGGGCGGTATCGGGGGGACGGGAGAATGCAACGGACATCGGCGACTCCTGGATCAGCAAACGACAACGGCCACGCCGCGGCGCACGCAGGAGTGCGTGACCAGGGCGCGAGCCGGGAATTCGGGGAATGCGACGCGATCAGCGACGCGGAGACGGGACACCGTGACCACATCCTGTGGGTGGCGGTGCAATGGAGCGGGCATGCGGACTTCCTTGCAGAACCAGACACACGCCGCAGGTCCGACCGGACCTGCGTGCTGCGGACGCAAGGGCCCGCAACTGATGTATCGGCCGCAGACGCGCAGAGTGAAGCGCGCCGGTGCCTGCGCTCAGCCGCCGTTGTCGTTGTTGAAGAAGTGCAGGATCACATCTGCGATCTGTTCCGGATCTTCCATGTGCAGGTGATGGTTGCCGGCAAACACCGCCAGACGGCCATTGCGCAGGTGCTGCAGGCGATCACTGCGCATCGGCTCGGGATAGTAGGACTGTGCCGGCGTGGCGTAGATCACCTGCGTCGGGCAGGCAATGGCCTGCAGCAGGTTGTCGATCTGGCCTTCGCTGAGGCGGATCGCAGTGGGCAGCATCAGGCGCGGGTCGCTGCACCAGCGGTAGCCGCCTTCGACAGGCTCCACGCCGCGCTCGACCAGCAGCCGTGCACAGCGTTCGCTGAGCTGGTTGGTCATCATCCGCGCGCGGATCGGCGCGGCGAGGTCGGGAAACACGCGCAACTGCTTTCGCGCCAGCCCACGCGTGGCATTCACATGCTCGCGCAGGCGGTTGGCGGTTTCTTCCTCGGGACCACGCAGGCCGCCGAGTGCTTCGATCGCCACCAGCCGTTCGACCCGATCACTGACCGAGGCGGTGAGGCTGGCGATGCCGGCGCCCATCGAATGGCCGAGCAGGTTGAAGCGGTCCCAGCCCAGTGCATCGGCGACATCGAGTACGTGGCAGATCGCGGCGGCCGTGGTGTAGCTGGCACCCGCCGGCAGATGCGCGCTGTGGCCGTGACCGGGCAGGTCGATCGCCACCAATTGCAGCGACGACAGATGCGGCGCCAGCGGCACGAAGCTGGCCGCGTTGTCGAGCCAGCCATGCAGGGCCAACACGCGCGGGCCGTCGCCGTGGTTGCGCAGGCCGGCGACGCGCGCGCCACCGACCTCCAGTTCAAACGGCTGCAGACTCATGCCAGCGAGGCCACGGCCAGCCGCGCCAGGGCGCGAGCGTGTTCCGGATCGGCGTTGAGGCACGGGATGTAGCGCATCGTCGCGCCGCGCTCGGCCAGCGTCTCGGTGAACCCCAGCGCCACTTCCTCCAGCGTTTCCAGGCAATCGGTGGCAAAGCCCGGGCAGACAACGTCGATCTGCTTCACGCCGGATTCGGCCAGCGCCCACAGGCTGGGTTCGGCATAGGGCTGCAGCCAGCGCTCGCGGCCAAACCGCGACTGGTAACCCATCTGCCACTCGTCCCTGCCCAGTTCCAGTGCCCTGCCGATGGCCTGTGCACTGGCCTCGCAGCGCTGCGGATACGGATCGCCTGCATCGGCCAGGCGCTGCGGGATGCCGTGGAAGGAGAACATCAGCTTCTGGCCGCGACCGTGCTGTTCCCAGTAGCGGCGGATCGAGCCGGCCACGGCCTCGACCCAGCCCGGATCGACCGAGTAGTCGCGCACCAGGCTGACGGTTACGCCCGGGTTGCGGCGCTGCCACGCATCGACGCGGTCTTCGACCGAGGCGGTGGTGGTGGTGGAGTACTGCGGGTACAACGGCAGCACGACGATGCGACGCGCGCCTTCGGCGGCGAGGCGGTCGAGCTCGCTGGCCAGGGCGGGTTCGCCATAGCGCATCGCATGGCGAACCTTCAGGGTCGGCAGCAGGGCCTGCATCGCCTGCGCCAGCTGCCGGGTGTGCACCATCAGCGGTGAGCCGTCGGGCAGCCAGACCTGGGCGTACTTGGCCGCCGAACGGCCGCTGCGCAGCGGCAGGATCAACCCGCGCAGCAGCGGCTGCCACAGCAGTGCCGGGATCGAGACCACGCGGGGGTCGGACAGGAATTCAGCCAGGTAACGGCGTACGGCGGGGGCCGTCGGCGTCTCGGGCGTGCCTAGGTTGACCGCCAGCACGGCGGTATCGGGTGCGTCGAGCATGGGCGGTATTGTCGCCGATCCGGCGCCGTGCCGGGATGCAGGGTTCGGATTGCAGGCATAGCGCGCGTCAATGTGAGCAGGGAACGCTCATTGGAGATTCATGACAACACTACT
This sequence comes from Stenotrophomonas sp. AS012628, assembly GCF_010608305.1. Taxonomy (NCBI): domain Bacteria; kingdom Pseudomonadati; phylum Pseudomonadota; class Gammaproteobacteria; order Lysobacterales; family Lysobacteraceae; genus Stenotrophomonas; species Stenotrophomonas sp. AS012628. The sequence goes on from NZ_VMBJ01000003.1 coordinate 9,176, forward strand.
AATTTCAGTCACTTGCTATATCTTCCTATGGACTGACTTCTGGAGCCTGCCATGCGTCGCCCGATCCAAGCCCTGCTGATCGCCGCCAGCCTGCTGTCCAGCCAGGCCATGGCCGGACCGCAGGAAGACCAGCGTGCCCGCAATGCCGTGCGCGTGCTGGCTGAAATCCAGGAAATCCCTGAACAGGGCATTCCGGACAAATTGCTCGACGAAGGCCGCGCGGTCATCGTCATTCCCGACACGATCAAGGCCGGTCTGGTCATTGGCGGTCGCCGTGGCCACGGCCTGATGTCGGTGCGCATGCCCAACGGCGCCTGGTCCAATCCGGTGTTCGTGAAGCTCACTGGCGGCAGCATCGGCTTCCAGGCCGGTGTGCAGTCCTCCGATGTGGTGCTGGTGTTCCGCAACGACCGCAGCCTGGACAATCTGGTCAACGGCAAGTTCACGCTGGGCGCCGATGCCGGTGTCGCCGCCGGCCCGGTCGGCCGCAATGCCGCCGCTGCCACCGACGGCCAGCTGAAGGCCGAGATCTGGTCCTGGTCGCGCGCACGCGGCCTGTTCGCCGGTGTCGCGCTGGATGGTGCGGTGCTGCAGATCGATGATGCCGCCAATCTGGATGCATACGGCAGCAACACCACGCCGCGCATGATCTTCGAAGGCCGCGCCGCCGGTTCGCCGTCGATGGATGTGGTCGCCTTCCGCGATCGCCTGGAAGAGGCCACCTACGCCGCGCGCAACAACCGCAGCGGCAACGGCGGCAGCGCCCCGCGTCCGGCAGCGGCCCCGGCGGTTGCTCCGGCGCCTGTTCAGGCAGCGCCGGCCGCCCCAGCCGAGGCCACCACCGCGCCGCTGCAGAACGTGCCGCAGAACCCGCCGCCGCAGCAGCAGGGTTTCCAGCCGGTCAACGACGGCGAAATCCGCACGGAAACGCTGGGCGGAAACTGACTTTCGTCACGCGCGCCGGCTAACACCCGGTGCGCTATGCTCGACAGCCTGATCACTAACGTAACGAGCGTCTTTATGGGCAGTTTCAGCATCTGGCATTGGTTGGTCGTGCTGGCCATCGTCCTGCTGGTGTTCGGCACCAAGCGCCTGACCAGCGGCGCCAAGGATCTCGGTTCGGCGGTCAAGGAATTCAAGAAGGGCATGCGCGACGAAGACAAGCCGAACGCGCAGCTGGGCGATGAGTCGCGCAGCCAGGACGCCTCGCGCACTGCGCAGGACGAGCACGACCGTAACGCTCGCTGATCCGGAGCGGTTGCGGTGTTCGATATCGGCTTCAGCGAACTGCTGGTGATTGCAGTGGTCGCCCTGGTGGTGCTCGGTCCCGAGCGCCTGCCCAAGGCGGCCCGCTTCGCCGGCCTGTGGGTGCGTCGTGCCCGCAATCAGTGGGATTCGGTGAAACAGGAACTGGAGCGCGAACTGCAGGCCGAGGACATCAAGCGGCAGATGCAGGACGTGCGCCAGGGCATGCAGGACACCGAGAACCAGCTGCGCGCCAGCGGTGAAGCGATCCGTCGCGAAGCGCAGGAGGCCCAGCAGCAGGGCGATACGCTGGCGCAGGAGGTTCGCGCACCGGCGCCTGCGGATCTGCCGCCGCATATGAGCGCTGCGCCCGATGCCGATGCGCCGGCACAGGAGAGCGTTGCTCCCGAGCCGACGCCGGCGACACCCCCTGAAGCCGGTGCGCCGCCGCCGCAGAGCACGGAGCGCCAGCCATGAGTGAACAGGATTTCGGCGAAAGCTCGCTGGTCGAACATCTGGTGGAACTGCGCGGCCGCCTGGTGCGCGCACTGCTGGGCCTGGGCGTGGTGCTGCTGGCCCTGCTGCCGTTTACCCAGAAGCTGTACAACGCGCTGGCCGAACCGCTGGTGTCGCAGCTGCCGAACGGGCAGACGATGATCGCCACCAACCCGGCCGGTGCCTTCTTCGCACCGTTGAAGCTGACCTTCTTCGTGGCCCTGTTCGTGGCGGTGCCTTGGCTGCTGTACCAGCTGTGGGCGTTCGTTGCCCCGGGCCTGTATGCGCGTGAGAAGCGCCTGGCGGTGCCGTTGCTGGTGTCGTCGGTACTGCTGTTCTACACCGGCTGCGCCTTCGCCTACTTCCTGGTGCTGCCGGCGGTGTTCCATTTTTTGACCACCTTCAGCCCGGACGTGATTGCGATCACTCCGGATGCGAATGCCTACCTGGATTTCGTGCTGGCGATCTTCTTCGCTTTCGGCGGCAGTTTCGAACTGCCGGTGGCGATGGTGATCCTGGTGCTGCTCGGCTGGGTGACGCCGCAGCAGTTCAAGGAAGGCCGCGGTTACGCGATCGTCGGCATCTTCGTGGTGGCGGCGGTGCTGACCCCGCCGGACGTGGTGTCGCAGCTGATGCTGGCGATCCCGATGTGCCTGCTGTACGAGCTGGGCATCCACGCCGCACGCTGGCTGGTGCCGTCGTCGGTAGTGAAGAAACCCGCCGCCTGATGCGGTAGCGCCGGGCCATGCCCGGCGTGCCGGGTTCGATGTGATGCCACCGCCGGGCATGGCCCGGCGCTACCGGTGGGGCCGGTCAGGCGTGGAACACGTCGCTCGAGGTCGGCGTGGTCGGAATCGGCGGCGCCGCGCGGCTGCCGCGGTGCACGAACATCTGCTTCCACGCGGCGTAGACCGCGCCGACATACAGCGGCATCAGCACCGTGGTCAGCACCAGCTGGGCGATGAAGGCCGCGGCCAGCGGGCCACCGATCAGCATCGCGATCTGGATCACGATCACGAACAGGATGTACATGCAGAACGCGGCGATCAGGCCGAGTGCGGCGAACACGAACATCGCGCCGATGTTCTCGATGCAGCCCTGCAGGCTCAGGCGCAGCGCATGCATGCCGCTCTGCTTGTCGAACACCACCAGCGCCGGCTGGGTGAACATCGCCAGCGACAGCGCCACCGCGCTCAGGAACACCAGCAGCATCCACAGCGCGATGCGCTTGGCCGGCAGGTTGGCGACCAGCGCCGCTGCATCGTCCGGCTTGATCTGCTGGCCACTGCGGCTGATCTCTTCCATCTTGGTCATGACCTCGCTGAAGGCGGTGAAGCCCTCGCGGCCGATCATCAGGAACAGCAGCGCGCCCAGCAGCAGCACCGCCAGCACCTGGATCGCCAGCGGCACCAGCAGGTGGCTGACGCGGTGGTCGCGGATCGGCTGCAGCAGGTGCGAGGCCACGCCCGGGCGGCCTTCGTCGATCTCGCCCACGGCATACAGCATGCCGCCGAACATGATCGGCGAGATGGCCAGGGTCATCAGCTGTACGGCCATGCCGGCGGCGCCGGGAATCAGCGTCGACAGCAAGGTCACCACCCAGCTCACCAGCAGCCAGGTCAGGCCGATCCGGGCCAGCTGCAGCGGCGCACGCCGGTACAGCGAGAACGTATCCAGCAACCACTGGGCGCCCGCCGAAGCCGGCAGCTTGCGAATCTCTTTCATGGACATCCGGGAAGGACAGGAGGGGGCCGGGCGGCTGCCCGTGGCGCCGATTATCCCTGTTTTGCCGCCGGCTGGGCTGAAGACAGCCGCGCCTGGCGGACGAAGCGCCGCAACAGCTGGCGGGCCAGCGGCGCGGCGCTGACCGCACGCTCGATGCTGCGGGCACAACCGCCGTGGCGACCGATGCAGTCGGCACGGGCGCGCACGTAGCCGCGCATGTGGTGGGTGGCGAATTCCGGATGGAACTGCACGCCCCAGGCCTGGCGGCCCCAGCGGAAGGCATGGCAGCCGTCCAGCGGTGAAACTGCCAGCACTTCGGCGCCGTCGGGCGCGCGCAGCACGGTCTGCAGATGGGTGGCATGAGCGGCGAAATGCTGCGGCAGGCCCTGGAACAGCGGGTCCTGCGCGGCATGCGGCTGCAGCTCCAGCTCGATCGTGCCGGACTCACGGCCAGCCGGGTTGTAGGCGACCTCGCCACCCAGCGCATGCGCCAGCAGCTGGTGGCCGTAGCAGATGCCGAACACCGGCAGGTCGTCGTGGGCGGTCTGGCGCAGCCATGCGGCGCTGCGCTCACTCCATTCGGCGTGGTCGGTGACGAAGGCGGCCGAGCCGGTCACCAGCACGCCGGCGAACGCATGTGGGTCGGGCAGGGCGCCACCGTGTTCGACATCGACCACCACCGTTTCGTGTTCTTCCAGCCCGGCGGCGACCCGGATCCAGTGCGGAAAGCGCCCGTAGCGGCGCAGCGACGGTACCGGGCGGCCGGTTTCAAGGATCAGGAACGGGGCTGGGTTCATCCGGGGGCGGCAGGACTGACAGGACTTCCTCGATTGTAGTCAGCCCCTGCGCCACCTTTTCAAGCCCGGCCTGGCGCAGGGTTCGCAGCCCTTCAGCCCGTGCGGCACGGCTGAAACCGGCCAGATCCATGTCGGCACGGATCTGCCCGCGCAGCCGCGAGCCCAATGGCAGCAACTCATACAGCCCGATGCGGCCAAGGAATCCGGTGCGCCGGCACTCCAGGCAACCGACCGGCCGACAGGGCGTGGCGGCATCTGGATATGCAGCATGGCTATCAGCCAGCACCGCCCAATCGGCGGCGCCGAGGCTGTGCGGCTGCTTGCAGTGCGGGCACAGCGTGCGCACCAGGCGCTGGGCGAGGATGCCGTTGAGGGTGCTGGCCAGCAGGTAGTGCGGCACGCCCAGGTCGAGCAGGCGGGTGACCGCCGAGGGCGCGTCGTTGGTATGCAGGGTGGACAGCACCAGATGGCCGGTCAGCGAGGCCTGCACCGCCATCTGCGCCGTTTCCAGGTCGCGGATCTCGCCGATCATGATGATGTCCGGGTCCTGCCGCAGCAGGGTGCGCACGCCGCTGGCGAAGTCCAGATCGATGTTGGTTTGCACCTGCATCTGGTTGAATTCGGGCGCGATCATCTCGATCGGGTCCTCTACTGTGCAGACGTTCACGTCCGGCGTCGCCAGCCGCTTCAGCGTGGAATACAGGGTGGTGGTCTTGCCCGAGCCGGTCGGGCCGGTCACCAGCACGATGCCGTGCGGGCGCTCGACCAGCGCATTCCAGCCGGCCGCTTCCTGCGGGCTGAAACCGAGCTGGTCGATGCTCTTGAAGGCAGCATCGGGGTCGAAGATGCGCATCACGCACTTCTCGCCGAAGGCGGTGGGCATGGTCGACAGGCGCATCTCGACTTCGCGGCCGCCCGGCGAGCGGGTCTTGATGCGGCCGTCCTGTGGGCGCCGGCGCTCGGCCAGGTCCATGCGGCCGAGTACCTTGATGCGGCTGACCACGGCGGTCATCACCGCCGGCGGTACCTCGAACACCTTGTGCAGCACGCCGTCGATGCGGAAGCGCATGCGCCCCATCTCGCGGCGTGGCTCCAGGTGGATGTCCGAGGCGCGCTGTTCGTAGGCGTACTGCAGCAGCCAGTCGACGATGTGCACGATGTGCTGGTCGTCGGCATTGACGTCGCCGGTGCGGCCCAGCTCCACCAGCTGCTCGAAGCTGGGCAGGGTGGTGTTGGCCTCGCCACGGGCGCCGCGCACCGAGCGGGTCACCCCGTAGAACTCCATGGTGTAGCGGTGCAGGTCCAGCGGGTTGACCACCGCCAGTTCGATGCGGCGGCGGGTCAGGTGCTGCAGGTCGCGGCGCCATTCCTGCACCAGTGGCTCACTGGTGGCCACCAGCACGCGCTCGGCATCCACCGCCAGCGGCAGGAAACGGTGGCGGCGCGCGTAGGCGTGGGAGACCAGCGCGGTCACCGCAGCGACGTCGACCCGGGTTGGATCGATGCGCAGGTAGCGGCTGCCGGTGCGCTGCGCCAGCCACTCGGTGAGGCGTTCCAGGGTCAGTTCGCCGCCGCCGGTGGCGGCCAGCTTGAGGTTGGACAGCAGCACCAGCGGGTGCACTTCACTGGCGTTGCGTGCGCCCTGCGCGGAAAACCGCATGCGCTCGTGGTCCTGCTCGGCCACCAGATCATCGGCGACCAGGGCCGCGGCAATCTGCTCGAAATGCAGCCGCCCCCAGGGCAGCGGGACGCCGCCCGCCTCGCCGGGCGTGCCTGCCGGCAGCCGATGTTCCATCTGCCTGCTCCTCCCGGGTACGGAATGCCCCGCAGGTCGGCCGTTATACTAGCGCACCCCCTTGCCGGCCAAGACTCGTACGCATGTCCGCGACCCCGACCGTTCCGATCACCTTCCAGGGCCTGATCCAGACCCTGAACCAGTTCTGGGCCCAGCAGGGCTGCGTGCTCATCCAGCCGCTCGACCTGGAGGTGGGTGCCGGTACCTTCCACCCGGCCACCTTCCTGCGTGCGATCGGGCCGGAAAGCTGGAACGCGGCTTACGTGCAGCCGTCGCGCCGCCCGACCGATGGCCGCTACGGCGAGAACCCGAACCGCCTGCAGCGCTACTACCAGTACCAGGTGGCGATGAAGCCGGCGCCGGACAACATCCAGCAGCTGTACCTGGATTCGCTGAAGGCACTGGGCATCGATCCGCTGGTGCACGACCTGCGCTTCGTGGAAGACAACTGGGAATCGCCGACCCTGGGCGCCTGGGGCCTGGGCTGGGAAGTCTGGCTCAATGGCATGGAAGTGACCCAGTTCACCTACTTCCAGCAGGCCGGTGGCCTGGAATGCCGCCCGGTGCTGGGCGAGATCACCTACGGTCTCGAGCGCCTGTGCATGTACCTGCAGAACTGCGACAACGTCTACGACCTGGTCTGGACCTACGGCCCGGACGGCCAGCCGGTGACCTACGGTGACGTCTACCACCAGAACGAGGTGGAACAGAGCACCTACAACTTCGAATACGCCGACGTGGAAGAACTGTTCCACCGTTTCGACGCCTGCGAGCGTGAAGCGCAGAAGCTGGTGGACGTGAACCTGCCGCTGCCGGCCTACGAACAGGTCATGAAGGCCAGCCACACCTTCAACCTGCTGGATGCGCGCCGCGCGATCAGCGTGACCGAGCGCCAGCGCTACATCCTGCGCGTGCGCGCGTTGGCCCAGGCGGTGGCCAAGGCCTACTACGAGCAGCGCGAGAAGCTGGGCTTCCCGGGCGCGAAGAAGGCCTGACGGCCGCTCCCTCCCTCTCTCAACTTCCGGGGCGCCGGACGCGTTGCGCGCTGCGCCCCCACCACAGGATCGAACCGATGAGCCAATTGTCCCCCCTGTTGATCGAACTGGGCACCGAGGAGTTGCCGGTCAAGGCGCTGCCGGGCCTGGCCCAGGCGTTCTTCGACGGTGTTGTCGAAGGCCTGCGCAAGCGCGGCGTCGCGCTGGAACTGGGCGATGCGCGCCCGCTGTCGACCCCGCGCCGACTGGCCGTGCTGCTGCCGGGCGTCGGCCTGGAACAGCCTGAGCAGCACAGCGAAGTGCTGGGCCCGTACCTGAACATCGCGCTGGACGCCGAAGGCCAGCCGACCAAGGCCTTGCAGGGTTTCGCCGCCAAGGCCGGGATCGACTGGACCGCGCTGGAAAAGACCACCGACAACAAGGGTGAGCGCTTCGTGCACCGCGCGGTGACCCCGGGCGCGAGCACTGCCAGCCTGCTGCCGGAGATCCTGCGCGAGGCAATCGCGGCAATGCCGATTCCCAAGCCGATGCGCTGGGGCGACCACGCCTGGGGCTTCGCGCGCCCGGCGCACTGGCTGGTGCTGTTGCACGGCACCAACGTGGTCGAGGCCGAACTGTTCGGCCTGCAGGCTGGCCGCGTCAGCCGTGGCCACCGCTTCCACCACGACCAGACCGTGTCGCTGGCGCAGCCGCAGGACTACGTTGAAGCCCTGCGCGCTGCGTTCGTGCTGGTCGATCCGAGCGAGCGCCGTGCGCGCATCGTCGCCGAGGTCGAGGCCGCTGCGGCCAAGGCCGGTGGCAGCGCCCGCATCACCGACGACAACCTGGAGCAGGTGGTGAACCTGGTCGAGTGGCCGTCGGCGGTGCTGTGCAGCTTCGAGCGCGCGTTCCTGGCGGTGCCGCAGGAAGCGCTGATCGAGACGATGGAGATCAACCAGAAGTTCTTCCCGGTGCTGGATGACAGCGGCACGCTGACCGAGAAGTTCATCGGCATCGCCAACATCGAATCGAGGGACGTGGCCGAAGTGGCCAAGGGCTACGAGCGCGTGATCCGTCCGCGTTTCGCCGATGCCAAGTTCTTCTTCGACGAGGACCTGAAGCAGGGCCTGGTATCGATGGGCGACGGCCTGAAGACGGTGACCTACCAGGCCAAGCTGGGCAGCGTGGCCGACAAGGTGGCGCGCGTGGCCGCCCTGGCCGAAGTGATCGCGCCGCAGGTCGGTGCTGACGCCGCGCAGGCCAAGCGCGCCGCGCAGCTGGCCAAGAACGACCTGCAGTCGCGCATGGTCAACGAATTCCCGGAACTGCAGGGCATCGCCGGCCGCCACTACGCCGTGGCCGGTGGTGAATCGGCCGAGGTGGCGCTGGCCATCGACGAGGCCTACCAGCCGCGCTTCGGCGGTGACGACATCGCGCTGTCGCCGCTGGGCAAGGTGCTGGCCATTGCTGAACGCGTGGACACCCTGGCCGGTGGCTTTGCCGCAGGCTTGAAGCCGACCGGTAACAAGGACCCGTTCGCCTTGCGCCGCAACGCGCTGGGCCTGGCCCGCACGATCATCGAAAGCGGCTTCGAGCTGGACCTGCGCGCGCTGCTGGCCAGTGCCAACGCCGGCCTGGCCGCGCGCAACGTGCAGGCCGACATCGGCGAACTGTACGACTTCATCCTTGACCGCCTGAAGGGCTACTACGCCGACAAGGGCGTGCCGGCCACGCACTTCAACGCCGTGGCCGAGCTGAAGCCCGCCTCGCTGTATGACTTTGACCGCCGCCTGGATGCGATCGGCACCTTCGCCGCGCTGCCGGAAGCCGAAGCGCTGGCCGCGGCCAACAAGCGCATCCGCAACATCCTGCGCAAGGCCGAAGGCGAGATTCCCGGCCAGATCGACCCGGCGCTGCTGCAGGAAGACGCCGAGCGCGCGCTGGCCGAAGCGGTCACCGCCGCCATCGACGACACCGGCGCCAGCCTCCACCAGAAGGATTACGTGGCCGTGCTGGCGCGCCTGGCGCGCCTGCGCCCGCAGGTCGACGCGTTCTTCGATGGCGTGATGGTCAACGCGGAAGATCCGGCGCTGCGTGGCAACCGCCTGGCGCTGCTGACGATGCTGGGCGAGCGCCTGGGCAAGGTCGCGGCAATCGAGCATCTGTCGAGCTGAGATGTAGTGCCAAGCAAGCTTGGCACCCACCGGTAGTGCCGGTGGATGTCCATCGGGGTCATTGCCGGCATCGCGCACGATGCCGGCATCCTCGCCTGCGATCACGATGATCGCCACAAAGGCGCGTATTTTGACCGCCACTTAACAACCGATCCCCAATGACGTGATGCATTTCGCATCGTCACCTTCGGTCGGTATGCTGTGCCGCATGCAGCCAAAGAAATACGCCCTGCCGCTGATGGTCCTGTCGCTGGCCGCCACCTCTGTGGTCCACGCGCGCGGCACCATCGACAAGGTGGACATCAAGGGATTGGACAAGGGCGACGACGCCGCAATCATCGAGAACATCCAGGAATCGCTGTCGCTGTACGACACGATCGGCAAGGAACAGGGCGAATCGCGCCTGGAGTACCTGCTGTCGCAGGCCGAGCGGCAGACCCGCCAGGCACTGGAACCGTTCGGGTACTACAACCCGGTGATCAAGGTCGAGGCGCCGCGCGAGGACGAGCACGTGCGCGTGCTGATCCATGTCGACAAGGGCACCCCGGTGACCGTCCGCCGCGAGCACATCGACATCACCGGACCGGCGATGTACGACCAGTACCTGCAGGACGACCTGGCCGCGTTCAAGCCGCGCAAGGGCCAGCGTTTCGAGCACACGCAGTACGAAGCCAGCAAGATCACCGTCACCCGTCGCCTGGCGGAGCGTGGTTATTTCGATGCCGACTACACCCAGCGCCAGGTGCAGATCACCCGTGCCGACAACGCCGCCGACATCGACCTGACCTGGGACAGCGGTCGCCGCTACAACATGGGGCCGGTGCGTTTCGAGCAGGACTACTTCGTCGACAAGCTGTTCGACCCGCTGGTGTACTGGGACCAGGGCAGCTACTTCCACGAGGGCAAGCTGGACCGGCTGCGCGAGTCGCTGACCAAGCTGGACTATTTCAGCGTGATCGACATCCAGCCGCGGCCCGACCAGGCCGATGCGAATGGCGAAGTGCCAGTGGATGTGAAGCTGACCCGTGCCAAGCGCACCATCTACACCGCGGGTCTGAGCTACGGCAGCGAGAGTGGCCCGGGTGTGCGCGGTGGCATCGAACGGCGGTGGCTGAACAACCGCGGCCACAAGATGAACACGCAGCTGGACTATGCGCAGAAGCGCAAGAGCCTGGTCACCAGCTACCGCATTCCGGCCTTCAACTGGCTTGATGGCTGGTACACCTTCGCTGCCAGTGCGTATGACGAGCAGACCGACTACATCGACCTGCGCAACTTCAAGCTGATCGCCAGCCGCAGCGGCGAGATCAACGAACACTGGACCGCGATCGCCTCGATCAACGCGCTGCGCGAGCGCTGGCGCTATGCCTCCGGCACCGAATTCACCGACGCGGTCTACAACACCTCGACGCTGGTCTACCCGCAGCTGGTCGCTGACTACGTCAACGTCGATGACGAACTGTTCCCGCGCAAGGGCATCAGCGGTACCGCGACAATGCGTGCCGGCGTTGAAGGTGCCGGCTCGGACACCAGCTTCGTGCAGGCCAATGCCGTGCTGCGCTGGTACATCCCGGTGGGCGAAAGCAACCGCCTGATCCTGCGCGGCGAGGGTGGCACCACCTGGACCAGCGATCTGGTGGCGATGCCGCCGAGCCTGCGCTACTTCGCCGGTGGTGACCGCAGCATCCGCGGCTATGCCTACCGCGAGGTGGGCCCGCGGACCCCTGCACCGGACAAATACGCGCTGGGTGCCAAGAACCTGGTGATCGGCTCGGCCGAGTACGAGCACTATTTCAATGGTGGCCCCTGGGGTGCGGCGGTGTTCGTCGATACCGGCAGCGCCTTCGACAACACCATTGATCTGCACACCGGCGTCGGCTTCGGCGTGCGCTGGAAATCGCCAGTGGGTCCGGTGCGCGTGGATATCGCGCATGGCTTGAACAACCCCGATTCGCAGTTCCAGCTGTACCTCAACATCGGAGCGGACCTGTGAGTACGCCCGCACCCACTCCGAACCCGACCACGCCGCCGCGCGTGCGCTTCTACCGCCGCCGCCGCTTCTGGGCCTGGTCGGGGGTGGGCGTGCTGGGCCTGGTGCTGCTGGCCCTGCTGGCGGTCTACTGGCTGCTGCAGACCGTGGCCGGCCGTGACGTGCTGCTGGCACAGGTGGTGGCGCGGCTGCCGGTGGGCGCCAGCTTCACCTGGGACAAGGTGGACGGCCCGGTGGCCGGCCCGCTGACCCTGTACAACGTCGACTTCCGCTACGACGACATCCATTTCCACGCCGAGCGCGCGCACCTGGAGCCGGACCTGCGTCCGCTGCTGGGCCGCAAGCTGCTGCTGGACAAGCTGGAGCTGACCAACGCGACGCTGAACCTGGCCAAGAGTGACGAGCCGTTCAAGCTGCCGTCGTGGCCGGATTCGCTGCCGCAGATCGAGATGCCGTTGGCGATCCAGGCCGATGCCATCGCCATCGATGGCTTCCGCATCAGCCAGGCCAACGAGCCGGTGATCGACATCAGCCGCGTGCGTGGCGGCATCGAGATCGCCAACGGCGAGTTCCAGGCGCACAAACTGGTGGTGGACAGCGACATGGGCAATTTCACTGCCCAGGGCCGCTATATCCCGGCCAAGGACTACGACACCGACGTGACCGTCACCGCCGTGCTGCCGGCGCCGCGTGGCCGCACGGCCGCCACCGTCGGCCTGGTCGCCCGTGGTGACCTGTCGCACATGGAGGTGGCCGTAGCTGGGCGCGCGCCGAAGCCGCTGCACGCGATGCTGGTGTTCGATGGCCGCACCGATCCGAGCTGGAGCGCCAGCATCCGCAGCGACGAGCTGGATCTGGCGCTGCTGTCGCCGGCACTGGCCAGCTCGGCGATCGCACCACTGGCACTGGACTTCACCGCCGCCGGCAAGGGCGGCAACGCCAACCTGCGTGGCAAGGTGAAGCAGGGCGATCAGGCACTGGAACTGGCACCGTCGGTGGTGTCGCTGAAGGACCAGGTGCTGAAGGTCTCACCGCTGCTGGTGAAGGGGCTTGGCGGTGAGGTGCGCCTGGAAGGCACCGCCGATTTCAGCCAGGAAGACCAGCAGAAGCTCAACTTCTCGGTGGTCGCCCATGATCTGACCTACGTACCGGCGCCCGATCCGAACACCGCCGGCAGCGCACCGGTGCCGGTCACCCTGAAGGAAGCACGCTTCGGTCTGGCCGGTACCCTGAAGGCCTGGGCGGCGATCGGCCGCGCCGAGGTCGAGCGCGACGCGCAGAAGGCGCAGCTGCACTTCGACGTGCGCGGCAACGATCAGGCCGCGTCGATCCACCAGCTGCAGGCGCAGACGCCGGGTGGCCAGCTGCAGGTGGAAGGCCAGGTGGCGTGGGCACCGCAGCTGGACTGGGATGCCAAGGCCACGCTGAAGGATTTCGACCCCGGCTATTTCGTGCCGGGCTGGAATGGCCGCCTGTCCGGCAACCTGGCCTCCAAGGGCCGCCAGCTGCCGCCGCCGGCAAACGCACCGCCGGGTACCGCCGGCACGCTGGAAGCCACGGTCGATCTGCCGTCGTTGAAGGGCGTGTTGCGCCAGCGCAACCTCGACGCGCAGGGCAAGTTCGCGCTGCAGGGCGCGCAGGGCCAGGGTGACCTGAAGCTGTCGCTGGGCAGCAGCCGGGTGACCGCGTCGGGCAAGGTCGGTGATCGCCTCGACATCGATGCACGCTTCGAGCCACTGCAGCTGAGCGATCTGCTGCCGGGCGCCGATGGCGGCCTGCGTGGCCAGGTACAGGTGAAGGGCCCGCGCGATGCGCCGGACATCACCGCCGACCTGGTCGGCAACAACCTCAACTGGGACGGCTACGGCGCCGAGAGCGTGAGCATCAAGGGCCACCTGCCGTGGCGCGGCGACAGCGGCACGCTGGCGATCCAGGGCCAGCAGGTCAATGCCGGCATGCTGCTGGAACGCTTGAACGTGGATGCGCAGGGCAGTGTCTCCAACCTGCGCCTGGCGGCGCAGACCCGCAACGAGATGGGCGCGATCGAGCTGCAGGGCAGCGTCCGCCAGCAGGGCGCGCAGTGGCGTGGCGAGCTGGCCGCGCTGCGCATCGCACCGGTGAAGGGCGATGCCTGGTCGCTGCGTGCACCGGCGGCGTTCGCGATCAACGGCAGCACCTACACCCTGGGCGAAGCGTGCCTGGCCGCGACCAGCAGCGGCACGCTGTGCGCACAGGCCAACTGGCCGCGCGAGGGCCTGGTGGTGCGCAGTGATGCACTGCCGCTTGCGCTGGTGCAGCCGTGGTTGCCACCGCAGTCCGGCCGTCGCATCTACCTGCGTGGCGATGTCAGCCTGGACGCGCAGATCCGCCCGCGCGGCAATGCATGGGAAGGCCATGTGGAAGTGCGCTCGAAGGAAGGCGGCGTGCGCCTGGGTGAGAACCGCAACACCGTGGGGGACACCACCCGCGGCGAGCTGGTGCGCTATGACCAGTTCTCGCTCAAGCTCGACATGACCCCAGCCAGCATCAAGGGCTATCTGGGCATGGGCTTCCAGGGCAACGGCTTCGTCGATGCCAGGATGCAGACCGGCTGGGAAGCCAGTGCACCGCTGAACGGCGAGCTCTACCTCAATATGTCGCGGCTGTACTGGCTGGAGCTGTTCTCGCCGGACATCGTGCGACCGACCGGCCTGATCGAGGGCCACGTCAGCCTGCGTGGTACGCGTGGCCAGCCGTCGCTGGGTGGCGACGCGCAGCTGAGCAACTTCAAGGGTGAATTCCCCGCGCTGGGCCTGACCTTCGACCAGGGCAAGGGCAGCTTCGTGGCGCAGCCCGACGGTTCGGCCAAGATCACCGCGCAGGCCAACTCTGGTCAGGGCACGCTGTACGTGGATGGTGGCCTGTCCTGGTTTGGCGATGCACAGCCGCTGCAGCTGAAGATCCACGGCGAAAACGTGCTGCTGTCCAACACCAGCGAGCTGCGCATCGTCGCCAATCCCAACCTCGACTTCACCCTGGCCAAGGCGGCGATGGAGCTGCGTGGCACCGTGCACGTGCCCGAGGCCGATATCGACCTTGAGCGCCTGGACCGTGGCACCTCGGTGTCCGAAGACGTGGTGGTGCTGGACCCGGCCGATCCGGAGGAGTCGCGCACCTCGCCGCTGGACATGGACCTGACCGTCAGCCTTGGCGACAAGGTGAAGATGACCGGCTTCGGCCTGAAGGGTGCGCTGACCGGCAAGATGCAGGTCTGGGCCAAGCCTGGCCGCGAAATGACCGCCAATGGCGGGCTGGAAGTCAGTGGCCGCTACAAGGCGTACGGTCAGGACCTGACCATCACCCGTGGCAACCTCACCTGGAACTACAACGCGGTGTCCGACCCGCGCATCAACATCCGTGCCGAGCGCCGGATCGGTGATGTCACCGCCGGCATCGACGTGACCGGGCGTGCGCAGCAGCCGCGTGCGGACGTGTGGTCCGAGCCGGCGATGTCGCAGTCCGAAGCACTGGCCTACCTGGTGCTGGGCCGCAGCCTGACCGGTGCCAGCAGCGACCAGACCCAGCAGGTCAACGCGGCTTCCGCGGCGCTCTCGGCCGGCAGCGGCCTGCTGGCTTCGCAGCTGGGCGCCAAGCTGGGCCTGGACGACGCCGGTGTGAGCCAGTCGCGCGCGCTGGGCGGCTCGGTGATCGGTGTCGGCAAGTACATCTCGCCCAAGCTGTACGTCGGCTACGGCGTGTCGCTGGTCGGTGCCGGTTCGGTGATCACGCTGAAGTACCTGCTGCGTCGCGGCTTCGACGTGGAAGTGGAATCGAGCACGGTGGAAAACCGTGGGTCGATCAACTGGCGGCGGGAGAAATGACCGGGTCGGGGGCGGTGCCCTTTCGTTGAGAGGGTCCGACCCCCGGCTTCTTCAGCTGCGGCGCAGCCGCTGGCGGTGCCCGGACAGGTCCATGCTCCACAGCAGCAGCGCACCCAGCAGCGCCGGCAGCACGCTGAGCACGGACAGCATCACCAGGAATGACACTGGCAATTCCATGCGGGCGGGCTTGCCCCGGCGCAGCTGGTAGCGGATCCATGCCGTGGCCAGCACGGTCCAGGCCAGCAGCCAGCACAGCGGTGCCAACCACAGCGAAGGCGAGGGCACCCACAGGTAGACGGCGGTACCGACCGCTGCGATGGCTGCGCAGGCGACCGGCAGGGTCAGCCAACGCAGCCGGGAAGGCGGCACGGACGGGTCTTCAGGGGCGCTCTGCCAGACGAACAGATGACGCAGGCCAATGGCCAGCAGCGTGCCGAGCAGTGGCGCCAGCGCTGCCGTGCCCAGCACGATCGCCCTGCGCTGCTCTTCCGACTGGTAGGGCAGCAGCGTGCTGGCGATCTGGGTGGTGGCCAACGCGATGAAGGCCATCAACGTCAGCGCCACGCTTGCCAGCAGTGCACGCAGCAATGACAACTGTGCCGCGGTGAGGCGGGTGACATCGCTGGCGCCGGCCCAGAAACGGGCTTGGCCCGCATCGATGCCGGGCGGCAGAGGACGGTCCTCCTGGCAGCCCAGTACGTCCATCAACGCTGCGGCCTGGCGCGGCACGCGCAGCGGCAGCGCGGACATCAGGTTGCGCAGGTGCGAACGCGGTTCGCGCAGCTGCTGAAGGCGGCTGGCAGCGTCATCGTGGCTGGTCCAGCGCCCGCCACGCGCCTCCATCTGCTGGGCCAGCAGATCGGTCTGCGCGGGCAGTTGCAGCCAGTCCTGCCAGGCGTGTTCGGCCAGCTCGCGCAGTTCGCCTGGTGCCAGGCCGCAGCCCGCGTCGTCCCAGCCGAAGGCCTGGTAAAGCGCCGCGGCTTCGGACAGGTTCATGGGCGCCTGCCGCGCGCGCAGCGCCTGCAGCACCCTGGCACTGGCTTCAGCGCGCTCGTCCAGGGACCACTGGCTGCGCAGGCCCTGCAGGTACACCGCGAAAGGCTGCGGGTCGGTGGATTTGGCGCGCTCCAGCAGGTCCATCCAGTTGCTCATGGGTTTGCCTCGTGTGGGGGCTGCAGGCTTGAACGATCACTGTCTGCATTGCCGGGGGAGCTGGAAAATACCCCGCGGAGGATTGCGATGGTGGCCAGCAGGGCGCACGTCAGAAGCAGTGCCAAAGTGACCGTTCGCCGCGTGAAGCGTCTGCGTGACGGCACGGAATGGTGCAGGGCGTCGCATGCGGCCGCCCAGAACATGACCTGCCTGCGCTGCAATGGCGGTGGGAGCGCCACGTGCGCCATCACAGGCACGCCGACAAGGTAATGCAGCGTTTCACGCATTTCGTGCCGCGTGCGCGCGGACAGCGCCTGGATGTGCGCGCGCAGTGGGTGCCAGGGGCCACTGAGCCGGGCGACACGGGTGCGGGCCTGCACCACCGAAACCGGCGCATTCTCGAGATGCATGTAACGGGCGAGCGCGGTCTCGTTGCCTGGCACCAGCAACCAGCACAGGTGCATGCTGTGGCCGAGGGCGGCCATGTCGTAGCACTCGCGGATACTGTCCCGGTCATACCACTGGAAGCGGTCGGCCAGCTGCTCGAAGTTCGCTTGCGGGAACGGCGTAGTGCCCTTCATCAGCCGTTGCCAGGTTGCCAGGTTCACCGCGCCAGCATCCGCAGGGGGCTGCAGTTCCGGGGACTGCTGCAGCCAGGTTGCGAAGTCTGCCGGATCGCGTTGCTGACCGTTGCGGACGATGCGGTCGGCAAGCGCCTCGGCGGCAGATGGCCCTGTCGAATGCGTGGTGCCCAGATCGATTCCTGCGATCATCGGTCCTTCCCTGGTATCCGTGCCTGATTCTAGCCAGCATCGGTGCCCCCAACCATCGGCCGTTGCCCCATCCGGCCCCAGCGGCTATGGTCCCGGGCTGTTCTGTCGTACCGGATTGCCTCATGTCACCACGCAAAGCCCTTCCCACCGCCCTGGCCCTGGGCCTGACCCTCGCCGCCGGTGCTCACGCCGACGAAGGCATGTGGATGCCGACCCAGCTGCCGGAACTGGCCAAGCCGCTGCAGGCCGCAGGCTTCAAGGGCAATCCGGCCGACCTGGCCAACGTCACTGCGCCGCCGCTGAGCGCGGTGGTGCGCGCCGGTGGCGGCACCGGTTCGTTCGTGTCCGCCGACGGCCTGCTGCTGACCAACCACCACGTGGCGATGGGCGTGATCCAGTACAACAGCTCGCCCGAGCACGACCTGATCAACGGTGGCTTCATCGCCAAGGACCGTGCCGACGAGCGTCCGGCCAACCCGGACTTCCGCGTGCTGGTCACCGTCGGCTTCGACAAGGTGACCGACCAGGTGCTGGCGCAGGCGCGTGGCAAGACCGGTCGCGCCTACTTCGATGCGGTGGATGCGGCCAGCAAGCAGATCGTGGCCGAGTGCGAGAAGGACGGCAGCGTGCGCTGCTCGGTGGCCAACATGTACTACGGCACCGACTTCTACCGCATCGCCCAGCTGGAACTGAGCGACGTGCGCCTGGTGTATGCGCCGCCGCGTGCGATCGGCAACTACGGCGACGAGATCGACAACTTCATGTGGCCGCGCCACACCGGCGACTTCACCCTGCTGCGCGCCTACGTGGGCAAGGACGGCAAGCCGGCCGCCTACAGCAAGGACAACGTGCCCTACCAGGCACCGGCACACCTGCAGATGTCGGTGGAAGGCCCTAAGGAAGGCGACTACGCGATGCTGGCCGGTTACCCGGGCATCACCTACCGCCACCGTACCGCCGCCGAGTTCGCCGGCCAGATCGATACCGTGCTGCCGCGCCGCGTGTCGGTGTTCCAGCAGATGATCGACACCATCGAGGCCGCCAGCGCCAAGGATGCGCAGGCGCGTACCCGCTACGCCTCGCAGCTGCAGTCGCTGAAGAACAACCGCAAGCGCGCCGCCGGTGAACTGGAAGGCCTGCTGCGCAGCGACGCCAAAGCCCAGCGTGCCGCCGATGAAACGGCGATGCTGGCTGCCACCGACCGCAAGTACCAGGGCGACATCAAGGCGCTGCTGGCCAACCTGTCCCAGGGTGCGGCGGTGGGCGAGCGCGACCTGCTGCTGGACCAGATGGCCGCGCAGAGCCAGCTGCTGCGCTCGGCACTGCTGCTTGAGCGCCTGCGCATTGAATCGGCCAAGCCGGACGCGCAGCGCGAGAGCGGTTACCAGCAGCGCGACCAGGCGATGATCGAAGGCGTGCTCAAGCAGGTCCAGCGCCGCTACGCACCGGAGGTCGAGAAGGCCCTGCTGACCACCCTGCTGACCCGCTACCAGCAGCTGCCGGACGCGCAGCGCGTGGCCGAGTTCGACGCGGCCTTCGGCCGTACCCCGGAGCAGCTGGCCAAGGCGCTGGACACCCTCTATGCCGGCACCCAGCTGGGTGACGAGGCGCAGCGCCTGTCGCGCTTCACTGCCGCACGCGAGGGCAAGGCACTTGCCGCCGATCCGCTGATCGCCGTGGCCGGCCCGCTGGTGGCCGCGCAGCTGCGCATCGAGAACGAGAGCAAGACCCGCGAAGGCGAGCAGCTGCGCCTGCGCCCGGCGTACATGCAGGCGCTGTTCGCCTGGCGTGCCAAGCAGGGCCGTGCGGTGTACCCGGACGCCAACCGCACCCTGCGCATCAGCTACGGCAAGGTCGAGGCGCTGCACCCGCGTGATGGCGTGACCTATTCGCCGGTGACCACCGTGGCCGGCATTGTCGAAAAGAACACCAACGCCTATCCGTTCGACGCACCCAAGCCGCTGCTGGCGGCGATCGCCAAGGGCGACTTCGGCAGCACCGCCGACCCGGCGCTGAAGACCCAGACGGTCAATTTCCTGACCAACCTGGATACCACCGGCGGCAACTCCGGCTCGCCGGTGCTCAACGCCAAGGGCGAACTGATCGGCCTGAATTTCGACAGCAACTGGGAGTCGGTCAGCGCCAGCTGGTGGTTCGATCCGCGCTACAAGCGCGCCGTGCACGTAGACATGCGCTACCTGCGCTGGCTGCTGGCCAAGGTCTACCCGGCGCCCGAGCTGCTGAAGGAAATGGGCGTGCCGGCCCAGTAAGAAGCCGGCCACGACCAACGGTCGTGGCCCGCACCGCGTAGGCCCCCACCCTGGTGGGGGTGGTTGCCCCAACGAGCCCGCACCCCCGGCCACGCCTGGCCTACACTGCGGGTTCTTCCGACGGAAACGCACGCGTGGTCTCCAGCTGGATCCTGCTGCTGGTCTCGGTTGCCTATGCTGCGCTGCTGTTCGGTGTGGCGTGGTGGGGCGACCGTCGGCCGATGTACCCCGACCGGCCGTGGCTGCGGCCGGTGGTCTACAGCCTGGCGCTGGCCGTGTACTGCTCGTCGTGGACCTTCTACGGCGCGGTCGGCACCGCCGTGCGCAACGGCGTGGGCTACCTGCCCATCTACATCGGCCCGCTGCTGCTGCTGCTGTTCGGCTGGCGCATCATCGAGCGCCTGGCGCTGATCGCGCGCAGCCAGAACGTGGTTTCCATCGCCGATTTCATCTCCTCGCGCTTCGGCCGTTCGCGGCGGCTGGCGGCGTTGGTGGCGATCATCGCGCTGATCGGCATCATTCCGTACCTGGCGCTGCAGTACAAAGCAGTGGCGATGAGCCTGCAGGTACTGACCGGCAACACCGGCCCGACCGGTTTCTTCACCGATCCGGCGCTGTACGTGGCGCTGCTGATGGCGTTGTTCGCCACCCTGTTCGGCACCCGCCAGGTCGATGCCACCGAGCACCACCACGGCATGATGCTGGCGATCGCCTTCGAATCGGTGATCAAGCTGCTGGCGATGGTGGCGGTGGGCGTGTTCGCCTACCTGTGGCTGAGCAACCGCACCGACGCGGTGGTCGAGTCGGTGCATACGCTGTTCACCGGCCTGCCGCCGGTGGGATTCATCTCGCAGACGCTGCTGAGTTTCCTGGCCATCATCTGCCTGCCGCGCCAGTTCCACGTGGCCGTGGTCGAATGTGGTGACGTGCGCGATGTGCGCCGCGCGCGCTGGATGTTCGGTGGCTATCTTGTGCTGATCTCGGGCATGGTGCTGCCAATCGCCACCGCCGGCGTGACCCTGTTCGGCACCGGCGGCAGCGTTGCCGATGACTCGATGGTGCTGGCGCTGCCGCTGGCCGAAGGCCGCAACGCGCTGGCACTGATCGCCTATGTGGGCGGTTTCTCTGCCGCCACCGGGATGGTCATCGTCTCGTCCATCGCGCTGGCCACCATGATCAGCAACGACCTGGTGATGCCGGTGCTGCTGCGCCGCAGTGGCGACCATCAGGAAGCCGCCGACGTCGCCTCGCGCGTGCTGTGGATCCGCCGCCTGGCGATCCTGCTGCTGGCGCTGATGGCCTACAGCTACTACCGCACCAGCAGCAACGACAGCACGCTGGCGTCGTACGGCCTGATGGCGTTCGCTGCAGTGGCGCAGTTCGCACCGGGCCTGATCGGCGGCCTGTACTGGCGCGGTGCCAGCCGTCGCGGCGTCGAGATGGGTATGCTGCTGGGCTTCGCCACCTGGCTGTACACGCTGCTGCTGCCGGCGATGACCATGGCCGGCTGGGTTGATGCCGCCTGGGTGCAGCACGGTCCGTTCGGCATCGAGTGGCTGCGTCCGCAGCAGCTGTTCGGCATGACCGGCTGGGATCCGCTGACCCACGGCACGTTCTGGTCGCTGCTGGTCAACGCGGCGACGATGATGCTGGTGTCCGCGCGCTGGCGCCCCGGTGTGGACGAGCGGCTGCGCGCCGCGCCGTTCCTCGACCCCTATGCCGAGCGCCCGTCGGTGGCCGGTGGCTGGCCCGGCCACGTGCATGTGGGCGATCTGCTGGCACTGGCCTCGCGCGTGGTCGGCGAGCGCCATGCGCGGCGTTCGTTCTTCGAGCAGGCGCAGTCGCTGGGCCGTGAACTGCAATCCTCCGCGCCTGCAGACCGCCCGTGGGTGCAGTTCACCGAACGCCTGCTGGCCGCGTCGATCGGCGCGGCATCCGCACGCCTGTTGCTGACCAGCCTGCTGCGTGGCTCGGGCATGGACCTGGGCGAAGTGGTGGCAGTGCTGGACGAAGCCGGGCAGGAGCTGCGCTTCAACCGCGAGATCCTGTCGACCACGCTGGAGAACATCAGCGCCGGGGTCAGCGTGGTCGATCCGGACATGCGCCTGACCGCATGGAACCGCCGGTACCAGGACATGTTCGGCTACCCCGACGGGATGCTCTACGTGGGCCGCCCGGTGGCCGACCTGATCCGTTACAACGCCGAGCGCGGCGAACTGGGCGAGGGCGATATCGAAGTGCAGATCAACCGCCGCATCGGCTACATGCGCGCCGGTTCACCGCACGTGTTCGAGCGCACCCGCAGCGACGGCAAGGTGATCGAGATGCGCGGGCAGGCGCTGCCCGGCGGCGGCTACGTGACCAGCTACAACGACATCACCGACTACAAGCACGCGGAAAAAGCACTGCTGGAAGCCAACGAGACGCTGGAACAGCGCGTGGCCGAGCGCTCGCACGAGGCCGAGGTCGCGCAGCAGTCGAAGACGCGTTTCCTGGCAGCGATCAGCCATGACGTGCTGCAGCCACTGAACGCCGCGCGCCTGTTCGCTTCGGCGTTGCGTGACAGCGACCACGTGAGCGATGAGCAGAAGCACCTGGCCGAACGCGTGGATGCGTCGCTGCGCGCGGCCGAAGAACTGCTGGATGGCCTGCTGGACGTGTCGCGGCTGGATGCCGGTGGCCTGCACCCGGTGATCGGCGAGTTCGACGTGAGTGCGTTGATGCGCGAACTGGCGGCGCAGTACACGCCAGTCGCCGCCGGTCGTGGCCTGCGCCTGGACCTGTTCGCGCGCCCGGCGTGGGTACGCAGTGATCGCCGCCTGCTGCGCCGCGTGCTGCAGAATTTCCTGGCCAACGCGTTGCGCTACACCCGCCAGGGGCGCATCGTGCTGGCGGTGCGCCATCGTGGCGACGAAGTGGAGCTGCAGGTATGGGATACCGGTCCCGGCATTCCCGAGCACCACATGCGGCAGATCTTCGATGAGTTCCACCGTTACCAGCAGCCGTTCGACTGGGGCGAGCAGGGTCTGGGGCTGGGCCTGTCGATCTGCCAGCGCATCTCGCGCCTGCTTGACCATCGCCTCAATGCGCGCAGCCGCGTCGGCAGCGGCTCGATGTTCTCGATCATCCTGCCGCGTGTGGCGCCGTTGCCGGGCTACGCCGAGCTGGCCACGCCGGTACAGGCGGTGGCCGCACCGGTGCGCAGCGATTCGCTGGCCGGCCTGCGCGTGCTGTGCGTGGACAACGATGAGGAGATCCTCGACGGCATGCGTGCATTGCTTGGCCGTTGGCAGGTGCAGGTGATCACTGCCGCCACCGTCGACCAGGCGCTGGAGAAGATCGCCGAGCGCCCGCAGGTGATGCTGGTGGACTACCACCTGCACGACCGCATGGATGGCCTGGATGCGCTGGTGGCACTTCGCGAGGCTGCGGGCTACCCGTTGCCCGGCGCGCTGCTGACCGCCGATGGTCGCGACGAGTTGAAGCGGATGGCGCGCGAACGCGGCTACCGCGTGCTGACCAAGCCGATCAAGCCGGCCTCGCTGCGCGCCTTCCTGGGCGCGCTGCGGGATGCGCAGTAGCGCCGGGCGCCCCGCAGTAGATCCACGCCATGCGTGGATGTGACGTCTGGTAGTGCCGGCCGCTGGCCGGCAACCACGCAATCGCTTGCTTCCGATGCGTTACCCCACGCCGTGCAGGTGCTCGTACAGGATGGTCGCGCCGATGATCACCAGGATCACGCCACCGATGATCTCGGCACGCTTGCCGACCATGCTGCCCAGCACGCGGCCGAGCATGATGCCGGCGGTCACCATGGTCAGTGTGCACAGGCCGATGACCGCGGCCATCACGCCGATATGCACGTCCATGAAGGCCAGGCCGATACCCACCGCCATCGCGTCGATGCTGGTGGCGAAGCCGGTCAGCGCCAGCTTCCAGAAGCCGTGGTGCTGCGAGCGATCCTCGTCATCCTCGGCGCTGTCCGGGCGCAGGCCGTTGTAGATCATGTGGATGCCCAGCGCACCGAGCAGGCCGAACGCGATCCAGTGGTCGAAGGCTTCGACGTACTGCAGCGCGGCGCGGCCGAGCAGCCAGCCGATGATGGGCGTGATCGCCTCGATGACGCCGAAGATGATGCCGGCACGCAGTGCATCGCGGAACACCGGCTTGCGCATGGCCGCGCCCTTGCCGATTGCAGCGGCGAAGGCATCGGTGGACATGGCGAAGCCGATCAGAAGGATCGAAATGGGGGACATGGGCGGCTGTTGAGGTCGGGCTAGGACGGACGCACGGCCTGCGCTCGCGCCCAACCTGACGTTGCGCGCGCGGGCCGCTGGTCTCGCCAACCATCATGGTTGTCCACGCCACGGCGCACCGGCCGAGTATGTTGACGTGGACGATTCCTGCGAAGGAATCCGGCTACTCCCCAAGGGGACGCGAAGCTTAGCATCGCGATTCGCGCGTGGTGCATTTCCAGCGAAACGCGCAGGCAGGGCTGGTTTGTATAGCGATGGCTATAACACGGGCCAAGCAAAGGCGTGCCAAGCAAGCTTGGCACCTACCAGGGCGGTTTCAGACGTTCCAGGCGAATGCCGGCCAGCGGCTGGCACTACCGTCAGTCTTCTTCCGGCGGCAGTACGATGGCGTCGTCGTCGATGGCCAGCTTGCCGGCCATCAGCACGGCCTGGGTGCGGTTGGTCACGCCGAGCTTGCGCAGGATGGCGGTGACGTGGGCCTTGATCGTTGCTTCGGAGACGTTGAGGTCGTAGGCGATCTGCTTGTTCAAGCGGCCGGCGCCGAGCATCTGCAGGACGCGGAACTGCTGCGGGGTCAGCTCGCGCAGGCGCTGGCCGACTTCGCGTTCTTCGCTGCCGGTGGGCGGCACGTTGTGCGCCTCCGGCGGTGCCCAGGTCTCGCCATCGAGGATGGTGCCGAGTGCATGGCCGATGGTGTCCGAGTCGGCCGATTTGGGAATGAAGCCGAGCGCACCGTGGTCGAGCGCGCGACGCATCACCGTGGCTTCTTCGCGCGCGGACACCACCACCACCGGCAGCTGCGGATGCAGTGAGCGCATGTGCACGAGTGCGTTGAAGCCCTGCGCACCCGGCATGTTGAGGTCCATCAGGACCAGGTCGGCATCGTTGTGCTGATCGGCCAGCGCGTACAGTGCTTCCACGCTGTCGGCCTCGAACAGTTGTACGCCCGGGATGACCCGCTGCACGGCCCCACGCAGGGCTTCGCGGAACAGCGGGTGGTCATCGGCAATCAGGAGGGTGGTCATGGGTCGAGCTTATCGATCAGGAAAAAGAGCGACGTGATGGCAGGTGCAGGACGGGTCGGACGCGGCCGGGTCCCTCCTCCCGGCCACGTCCCTGGCGCGTCCTGCGCCTGCAGTCACGCCATCAGCGCACCTTGCGCTCGTCCACCAGCGACGCCACCACCGACGGATCGGCCAGGGTCGAGGTGTCGCCGAGCTGGTCCGGCGCGTTCTCGGCGATCTTGCGCAGGATGCGGCGCATGATCTTGCCCGAGCGGGTCTTCGGCAGGCCCGGCGCCCACTGCAGGTGGTCCGGCGTGGCGATCGGGCCGATTTCCTTGCGTACCCACGCGACCAGTTCCTTCTGCAGTTCGTCGCTCGGCGCTTCTTCGGCCACCAGGGTCACGTAGGCATAGATGCCCTGGCCCTTCACGTCGTGCGGGAAGCCGACCACGGCCGCTTCGGCCACCTTCGGGTGCGAGACCAGCGCGCTTTCCACTTCGGCGGTGCCGATGCGGTGGCCGGACACATTGATCACGTCGTCAACGCGGCCGGTGATCCAGTAATAGCCGTCTTCGTCGCGGCGACACCCGTCACCGGTGAAGTAGCTGCCCGGGTAGGTGCGGAAATACGTATCGATGAAACGCTGGTGGTCGCCGTACACCGTGCGCATCTGGCCCGGCCAGGAGTCGCGGATGATCAGGTTGCCCTCGGTCGGGCCGTCCTGGATCTCGCCATCGGCATTGACCAGCGCCGGCTGCACGCCGAAGAAGGGCAGGGTGGCCGAACCCGGCTTCAGATCCATCGCACCGGCCAGCGGCGAGATCAGGATGCCGCCGGTCTCGGTCTGCCACCAGGTATCGACGATTGGGCAGCGGCTGTCGCCGACCACCTCGTAGTACCAGCGCCAGGCCTCCGGGTTGATGGGTTCGCCCACGCTGCCGAGCAGGCGCAGCGACGCGCGCGAGGTCTTCTTCACCGGTTCCTCGCCTTCGCGCATCAGTGCACGGATGGCGGTCGGGGCGGTGTAGAAGATGCTCACCTTGTGCTTGTCGATGACGTTCCAGAAGCGTGAGGTATCCGGGTAGTTCGGCACGCCTTCGAACATCAGCGAGGTCGCGCCGTTGGCCAGCGGACCGTACACGATGTAGCTGTGGCCGGTGACCCAGCCGACGTCGGCGGTGCACCAGTAGATGTCGTCCTCGCGCAGGTCGAACACCGCTTCATGGGTGTAGGCCGCGTACAGCAGGTAACCGCCGGTGGTGTGCAGCACGCCCTTCGGCTTGCCGGTGGAACCGGAGGTGTAGAGGATGAACAGCGGGTCTTCCGCGTTCATGCGTTCCGGTTCGCAGGTGGCCGGCTGGCTGTCCACCACATCGTGGAACCAGCGGTCGCGCGGGGCCTGCATGTCCACCGCGCCGCCGGTGTGGCGCACCACCAGTACGGTTTCAACCGTGTTCGTGCCCGGCAGCTTCAGCGCGGCATCGACGTTGGCCTTCAGCGGAATCCTGCGGCCACCGCGCAAGCCCTCGTCGGCGGTGATGATCAGCTTGCTCTGGCAGTCACTGACGCGGTCGGCAATCGAGTTCGGCGCGAAGCCACCGAACACCACCGAGTGGATCGCACCGATACGGGCGCAGGCCAGCATGGCCACCGCGGCGTCGACGATCATCGGCAGGTAGATGGTGACCCGGTCGCCCTTCTTGACGCCCAGGTTGCGCAGCGCGTTGCCGAGGCGGCAGGTGCGCTCGTACAGCTCGCGATACGTGACGTGCTGGGCCGGTGCATCCGGGCCGTCCGGCTCGAACAGCAGGGCGGTCTTGTCGCCGCGCGTTTCCAGCTGGCGATCCAGGCAGTTCACGCTGGCATTGAGTTCGCCATCTTCGAACCACTTGATGTGGAAGTCGGACAGGTCGTAGCTGACGTTCCTGATCTTCGTCGGCTTGCGCATCCACTGCAGGCGCTCTGCCGCCTTGCCCCAGAAACCATCCGGGTCGGTCACCGAAGCCTGGTACTGCTGTTCGTACGACGTCTTGTCGATGCGTGCCTTGGCGGCGAACTGCGGATCGACGGGGTAGATATCAGCCATGGCACCCTCACTTGCACGTTGACTTTGTGTGTGCGGTCGCAGCATCGCAGCGACCGATCCCCCTCAGTTTGCCCCATCCACCCCCGGTCGCGTCACCACTCTGGTTAGACCATGGTCGAAAGTGAGCGCCCAGCAGGGCCGGGTTCGACCAATGGCGAATAGCCGCTATACATAATCGCCCCGCAGTCTCGGCTCGACCGTGCCCCACGCGCGGCATCACCTTGCCACTTGGGAGAGAGGGCAACATGAGCCACCGTACGTTGAAAGCCGTGCGCACACCTTTGGCGGCCTGCCTGTTGGTCGCCCTGGTCGCACCGGGCATGGCGTTCGCAGAGACCGCCAAAGAGAAGGCACTGGAAGCACGCGTTGCCGAACTGGAACGCCAGGTCCAGCTGCTGCTGTCTTCGCAGCAACAACAACAGACCCAGATCAGCCAGACCCAGCAGGCCGTAACCGAAGTCCGCACGGTGCAGGCCGAGCAGAAGCCGGTCGCACAGGTGCCGGCCGGCAAGCAGCCCATCCAGGTCACCACCATCACCCCGGGCGCGGCGCCGGGCACCACGGTCAAGATCGGCGGCTTCATCAAGGCCGACTTCCTGGCCACCCAGACCAGCGATGGCCAGCTGGCCGACGACGCCACCGGCCGCTCGCTGTACCTGCCGGGCCAGACCCCGGTGGAAGGCGCTGGCGGCAACGGCAAGCGTTCGGGCACCGACTTCAATGCCCACGCCAAGTTCTCGCGCTTCAACCTGGGCATCGACAACGTGAGCGAATCGGGCAACAAGGCCGGTGCGTTCTTCGAGATGGACTTCTTCGGCAATTCACTGGGCAACCAGACCGCCACCAATACCTACGGTGTGACCCTGCGCCACGCCTACATGTACTGGAACAACTGGATGGCCGGCCAGACCTGGTCCAACTTCATGGACGCGGCCGCACTGCCCGAGGCGGTCGACTTCGTCGGCCCCACCGATGGCGTGATCTTCGTGCGCCAGGCCCAGGTGCGTTACACCCAGGGTGGCTTCAGCGTCGCGCTGGAAAACCCGGAAACCACCACCCTCACCGGGACCCGCAATCCGGTCACCGGGGCATGGACCAACGCCAGCGCCAACTCCGACCGTGGCAGCCTGCCCGATCTGACCATGCGCTATGGCTGGAAGGGTGATTGGGGCACCTTCGGTGTCGGCGGCATCGTCCGTCAGCTGAAGGTCGACAACCAGGCCACCGGCGCCAAGGCCGACAAGGTGGCTGGCGGCCTGACCCTGGGCGGCAAATGGGTGATGGGTGACAGCGATTCGCTGCACTACCAGCTGACCGGCGGCGAAGGCATCGCCCGCTACATCGGCCTGGGCATCACCGCCGACAGTGCCTATGACGTGGCCCGCGACGAACTCAACCCGACCGGCGTGCTTGCCGGCTACGTGGGCTGGCGGCATGCGTTCTCGCCGAAGTTGCGCACCAACCTGATCTACGCGCGCAGCGACTACGACAACGACAGCATCCTCGGCCCGCTGGTAACCAAGAGCGTGCAGAGCATCCGCGGCAACATCTTCTATTCGCCGCTGCCCAAGGTCGATATCGGTGCGGAGCTGATGTACGGCCGTCGCGAAGTGGAGAACGGCAACAAGGGTGACATCACCCGATTGCAGTTCACCACCAAGTACAGCTTCTAGAGGAGTGCCGACCAAGGTCGGCACCTATAGAGATTGCGTGCCGGCCAGCGGCCGGTACCTACCGAATTGAGTACCGACCAAGGTCGGCATCTACCGAGGGAAAACGCCCCATGTCCAGCACACCCAGTACCGCACACAAAGCGGGCACCCTGACCAAGGGTCACAAGAAGGTCATCTTCGCCTCGAGCCTCGGCACGGTGTTCGAGTGGTACGACTTCTTCCTGTACGGCTCGCTCGCGGCCATCATCGCCAAGCAGTTCTTCAGTGGCGTCAATGAAACCACAGGCATGATCTTCGCCCTGCTGGCGTTTGCCGCCGGCTTCTTCGTGCGTCCGTTCGGCGCGGCCTTCTTCGGCAGCCTCGGCGACCGCATCGGCCGCAAATACACCTTCCTGGTCACCATTCTGATCATGGGCATCTCGACCTTCCTGGTCGGCGTGCTGCCCAACTACGCTTCGATCGGTTTCGCCGCGCCGGTGATCCTGATCATCCTGCGCCTGGCCCAGGGCCTGGCGATGGGCGGCGAGTACGGCGGTGCCGCCACCTACGTGGCCGAGCACGCGCCGGACGACAAGCGCGGTCTGTACACCAGCTTCATCCAGTGCACGGCCACGCTCGGCCTGTTCATGTCGCTGCTGATCATCCTGGCCTGCCGTTACTTCCTGGGCAATGAAGCCTTCGAAGCCTGGGGCTGGCGCATTCCGTTCCTGGTCTCGATCCTGCTGCTGGGCGTGTCCGTGTGGATCCGCCTGCAGCTGAGCGAGTCGCCGCTGTTCCAGCAGATGAAGTCCGAGGGCAAGGGTTCCAAGACCCCGTTCCGTGACAGCCTGAAGGGCGGCAACCTGAAGCTGATGCTGCTGGTCCTGCTCGGTGCGGCGGCGGGTCAGGCGGTGGTCTGGTATGGCGGCCAGTTCTACGCGCTGTTCTTCCTCAGCAGCATGCTGAAGGTCGATGCCACCACCTCCTACCTGCTGATCGCGGCCGCGCTGGCGTTGGGCGTACCGTTCTTCATCTTCTTCGGCTGGCTGTCCGACCGTATCGGCCGCAAGAAGATCATCCTGGCCGGCTGCCTGCTGGCCGCCGTCACCTACATCCCGATCTTCAAGGGCCTGACCCACTTCGCCAACCCGGCCATCGAAGA
This sequence comes from Stenotrophomonas sp. AS012628, assembly GCF_010608305.1. Lineage (NCBI taxonomy): Bacteria > Pseudomonadati > Pseudomonadota > Gammaproteobacteria > Lysobacterales > Lysobacteraceae > Stenotrophomonas > Stenotrophomonas sp. AS012628. Next base: position 38,586 of record NZ_VMBJ01000003.1, read on the forward strand.
AGCCCGCAGCAGCTCGCCGGCCCTGGTCGTGGCCGATCCGGCTACCTGCTCGTTCCAGTTCGATCCGGTGGGCCTGCGCAAGTTCACCAGCTCCTGCGACGTGGCCACCGCCGCGCTGACCAAGGCAGGTGTGCCGTACGACGTGCAGCCCGCCGCCGCCGGTTCGCTGGCGATGGTGAACGTGGGCAGCGCCAGCGTCACCTCGTATGAGGCCGCCGGCCTGACCAAGGAAGACGGCAAGGCCAAGGCCGATGCGTTCGGTGCGGAACTGAAGACCGCCCTGACCGCCGCCGGCTACCCGGCCAAGGCCGATGGTGCACGCATCAACATTGCCGGCACGGTGTTCATGCTGTGGCTGCTGGTGCTGTACGTGACCATGGTCTACGGCCCGATCGCTGCCTACCTGGTGGAACTGTTCCCGACCCGCATCCGCTACACCTCGATGTCGCTGCCGTACCACATCGGCAACGGCTGGTTCGGTGGCTTCCTGCCGGCGATCTCCTTCGCGCTGGTGGCCGGTACCGGCAACCTGTACTACGGCCTGTGGTACCCCATCATCATCGCGCTGATGTCGGTGGTGATCGGTGGCCTGTTCCTGCGCGAAACCAAGGACGTGGATATCACCCAATAACCGGCGTGCCGACCAACGGTCGGCACCCACCGGATTTCAGGGGCCGTGGTGCAGACCACGGCCTTTTCGTTTCCCTGTAGCGCCGAGCGATGCTCGGCGACCGCGCTACGCGCGGCACAAAATTCCGCAGACGCGAACAGACAGCGTTCAATGCCGTCATCGCGGTTGACAAGCATCCGAAGCCACACGCCATCTCGTGCCCATCGAGACGTGCCGCACGCCGTATAGTCGCGGCATGACCACCATTCCGCCGGCCGAGCTCCCCGCCATCCTGCACACCCTGCGCAGCGCCTGGCAGTCGCAGCGCCCCACGCTGGACCAGCGCGAGGCAGACCTGCGCCGCCTCCGCGAAGCGCTGAAGGCACGCCTGGACGATATGGCTGCGGCCATCGCAGAAGACTTCGGCCATCGCGCCCACGTTGAATCGAAACTGGCCGATGGCATGAGCGTGCTGTCGGCCATTGACCACCTGCGCCGCCACCTGCGACGCTGGTCGAAGCCGCAGCGGGTCGGTGCCGGTTGGCGACTGTGGCCGGCGCGCGCGCAGCTGCGACCGACGCCGTTGGGTGTGGTCGGGGTGATCTCGCCCTGGAACTACCCGGTCACGCTGGCACTGGTGCCGTTGGCTACCGCCATCGCCGCAGGCAACCATGTGCTGCTCAAGCCTTCGGAACATACGCCGCGTACCAGCGCGTTCCTGGCCGATCTGCTGGCCAGTGTGTTCCCGCCCGATCGGGTGGCGGTGGTGCAGGGCGGGGCGGACGTGGCCGCAGCGGTGTCGTCGCTGCCGTTGGACCATCTGCTGTTCACCGGCTCGACCGCCGTGGGCCGCAAGGTGATGGCCGCCGCCGCCGAGCATCTGGTGCCGGTCACGCTGGAGCTGGGCGGCAAGTCGCCGGCCATCGTCTGTCGCGATTTCCCGCTGGACAAAGCCGCCGCGCGGCTGGCCACCGGCAAGTGGTTCAACGCGGGCCAGACCTGCATCGCGCCGGATTATGTGCTGATCGATACGGTCCGCCAGCGTGAGTTCGTACAGGCGCTGCAGCAGCAGGTGCGCGAGCGCTATGGCGACTTCAGCAATGCCGACGACTACACGCGCATCATCAACGAGGGCCAGTACCAGCGCCTGCAGGGCTACTTGGTGCAGGCGCGCGAACGTGGCGTGCCAGTGATCCCGCTGACGCAGGTGGATCCTGCGCGCGCCGACCGCGAGCGCCTGCTGGTGCCGACCGTGGTGCTGGACCCGCCCGACGACCTGGACCTGATGCGCGAGGAGATATTCGGCCCGATCCTGCCCGTGCGGGCCTACCCGGACCTGGATGCTGCGCTGGCCGACGTGCTGTCCCGTGACCGGCCGCTGGCGCTGTACCCCTTCAGCCATGACACGGCCACGGTGGAGCGCATCCTCGGCCAGGTGGTGGCGGGCGGGGTGACGGTCAACGACACCCTGCTGCACTTCGCCGCCGATGGCCTGCCGTTTGGCGGGGTCGGGGCAAGCGGCATGGGTGCCTACCACGGGCGGGCGGGGTTCGATGCGATGAGCAAGCGCCTGCCCGTGCTGTGGCAGGCGCGCTGGGCGGCCAGTGACCGGCTGCGCCCGCCGTACTCGAAGATTGCGGGGTTGTTGAGGCTGTTGCTGCGGTGAAGCCACGCATGGCGTTGCTCTACGGAATCAGCGCCCGATTCTTCTGTAGAGCCGAGCCCACGCTCGGCTGCTCCTGGCTGGGTGCCTGATCAATGCAGCCGAGCGTGGGCTCGGCTCTACACGGGAATCCGGGCCGACCCCCATCCCGGCCACCCGGTTAGAATGCCCGCATGAAGATCGCCTCGTGGAACGTCAATTCGCTCAATGTCCGCCTGCCGCACCTGGAGCAGTGGCTCAAGGATTTCGGCCCGGACATCGTCGGTATCCAGGAAACCAAGCTGGAGGACCACAAGTTCCCCGACTCTGCGCTGATCGCCGCCGGCTACCGCAGCGTGTTCGCCGGCCAGAAGACCTACAACGGCGTGGCGCTGCTGTCGCGTGAGCCTGCACAGGACGTGCAGATCGGCATTCCCGGCTTCGAGGACGAGCAGAAGCGCGTCATCGCCGGCACCTTCGGTGACCTGCGGGTGATCAACCTGTACGTGGTCAACGGCCAGGACATCGGCACCGACAAATACGAGTACAAGCTGCGCTGGCTTGAGGCGGTGCATGCCTGGATCGCCGAAGAACTGCAGCGGCACCCGAAGCTGATCGTGATGGGCGACTTCAACATCGCCCCGGACGCGCGCGACGTGCACGACCCGGAGGTGTGGAACGACAACCACATCCTGACCTCCACCGCCGAGCGCGGCGCATTGAACAAGCTGCTGCAGCTGGGCCTGCACGACGGCTTCCGCCTGCACAACGACGAGGCGGGTACCTTCAGCTGGTGGGATTACCGCGCCGCTGGTTTCCGTCGCAACCTGGGCCTGCGCATCGACCTGACCCTGGTCTCCGATGCGCTGAAGAGCGGTGCGGTGGCTTCGGGCATCGACCGCGAGCCGCGCACCTGGGAACGTCCGAGCGACCATGCGCCGGCGTGGGTACAGTTGGGTTGAGTTGAGGTAGCGCCGGGCCATGCCCGGCGAGCGCAGCGGCGGCAGGGTGACGCCGGGCATGGCCCGGCGCTACCCCCCAGATCACCGTATGCTCTTGCGGGTGAACAGGTTGACGATCGCCAGCAGGATCACCGCACCGATCAGCGAGAACAGGAAGGTGCGGATGGTGATCGCTTCGTTGATGCCACCGCCGAACAGCCAGCCGGAAATCAGCGCGCCGACGATGCCGACCACGATGTTGAGGATGATGCCCTGCTGGGCATCGCGCTTCATGATGATGCTGGCCAGCCAGCCTACGATGCCGCCGACGATCAGCCAGATGATGATGCCCATGATCGAACCTCCGGTGGGGAACTGTGACCAGTTGACGCGCAGGGCTGTGAACCCGTCGTGGAATTGCGTGACGGGCGCGTGCGGATGAGCCTGCCAGCCACCCTCGATGGCCCGTGGCGCTTCGGTCCGGTGACGGTCTGGCGGCGTCCGCACGTGCCGGGCCAGCGCGGTGAACCGCAGGCCCGGCAGGTGCTGGCACAGGCATTGGGTGCCGACCCGGAGACGCTGCCGCTGGTCCGCGATGACAAGGGCCGGCCGGAACTGAGCGGCGCGCTGGCCCACTACGGCACCGGCTGGAGCCACAGTGGCGAGGTGCTGCTGGTGGCGCTGGGCGAAGGCGTGCGGCTGGGTGTGGATCTGGAACTGTTGCGGCCGCGGGCCCGCCTGCTGGAGATCGTGCAGCGCTTCTTCCACCCCGAGGAGGTGGCCTGGCTGGAAAGTCTGGACCAGGCCGGCCGCGAGCACTGGTTCTTCCGCGTGTGGTGCGCCAAGGAAGCCATCCTGAAGGCGCACGGCCAGGGCATCTCGTTCGGCCTGCACCGCCTGCAGCTGGCGCCGGGGGCCGATGGTGCCCTGCACCTGCGCTGGTGCGACCCGGAACTGGGCGAGGCCGCGCGCTGGCACCTGCACGAATGGCAGGCCAGCGGCCAGTTCCGTGCGGCGTTGGCCTGGTATCCGCACTGAAGCGGGGAATCAGCGCGCAAAACCGGCGATAATGCCGGCATGAGCGAACACCCACTTCCCGCCAGCGTGGCCGCCACGCTGGAACAGGGCCTGGCCAGCATGGGCCTGGACGCCGCACTGGCGCCGCCGCTGCTGCGCTACCTGGCCCTGCTGCACCGCTGGAACGGCACCTACAACCTCACCGCCATCCGCGACCCGCAGGAGATGGTCACGCGCCACCTGCTCGACTCGCTGGCGATGCAGCCGTTCGTGGCTGATGGCAGCCTGGCCGACCTCGGCACCGGCCCCGGGTTGCCTGGCATCCCGCTGGCGATCGCCTGCCCGGGCCTGCAGGTCACCCTGGTCGAGAGCAACGGCAAGAAGGCGCGCTTCATGCGCGAGGCGGTGCGCCAGCTGGGCCTGGACAATGCCCGCGTGGCCGAATCGCGCGCCGAGGCGCTGGACGAGGCCGGCCGCTACGACCAGCTGACCGCGCGCGCGATGGATACCCTGGCCGGCATCGTCCGCGTCGGCGGCCACCTGCTGCGCCCCGGCGGCGTGCTGCTGGCCATGAAGGGCGTCTACCCGCATGAGGAGATCGCGGACCTGCCGGCTGGCTGGAAGGTGCGTGAAGTGACCCCGCTGAGCGTGCCCGGCCTGGCCGGCGAACGCCACCTGGTCACTGTTACAGGTCCCTGATTCCCGCCGCCAGCCCTTTGTGGAACAACGGGTTGGCGATTCACGATTTCCGCAAGGGGCCGGTTGTACGCATAATGACCGGTCCCAGCACACGTCGACGAGGCACACCCGCATGGCCCGCATCATCGCCATCGCCAACCAGAAGGGTGGCGTCGGCAAGACCACGACCGCCGTCAACCTGGCCGCTTCCCTGGCCAACGCACCCAAGCGCGTGCTGTTGGTCGACCTGGATTCGCAGGGCAACGCGACCATGGGCAGTGGCGTGGACAAGCGTGAGCTGGCCGCTTCCACCTACGATCTGCTGCTGGGCGAGTCCAGCGCCGCCGACGTGCGCGTGCAGACCGCCGAAGGCTACGACCTGCTGCCCGGCAACATCGACCTGACCGCCGCCGAGATCCAGCTGATGGCGCAGAGCGAGCGCGAGCAGCGGCTGAAGCGCGCGCTGGCACCAATCCGCGACGAGTACGACTACATCCTGATCGACTGCCCGCCGGCGCTGTCGCTGCTGACGCTCAACGCGCTGGCCGCCGCCGATTCGGTGATCGTGCCGATGCAGTGTGAGTACTACGCGCTGGAAGGCCTGAGCGCGCTGGTGGAAACCATCGATGCGCTGCGTGCCAACCTTAACCCGGCGCTGGAGATCGAAGGCGTGCTGCGCACCATGTTCGACGTGCGCAACAACCTGGCCAACGCGGTCTCGGCCGAGCTCACCGAGCACTTCGGCGACCGCGTGTTCCGCACCATCGTGCCGCGCAACGTGCGCCTGGCCGAGGCGCCCAGCCATGGCCAGAGCATCGTCGGCTACGACCGCGCCTCGCGCGGTGGCGTGGCCTACCTGGGCCTGGCCGGCGAGATCATCCGCCGCAACAACGAACGCAACAAGGCCACCAAGGCCGTGGAGACCGTCTGATGACCAGCAGCAAGCCGGCAGCCAAGAAGCGAGGCCTCGGCCGTGGCCTGGATGCGCTGCTGGGCCCGAAAGGCGCGGTCAGTCAGGTGCAGGCCACCACCGCGGTGATCGAGCCGCTGCCGGGTGAAGTGCTGCGCAAGCTGGCCGTGGGCCAGTTGCAGCCGGGCAAGTACCAGCCGCGCCGCGAGATGGACGAGGGCAAGCTGTCCGAGCTGGCCGACTCGATCAAGTCGCAGGGCGTGATCCAGCCGATCCTGGTGCGCCAGCTGCCCGCCGGCAACTACGAAATCGTCGCCGGTGAGCGCCGCTGGCGCGCATCGCAGCTGGCCGGCCTGGACGAAGTGCCGGTGGTGGTGCGCGAGCTGGAAGACCGCACCGTCATTGCGATGGCGCTGATCGAGAACATCCAGCGCGAAGACCTCAACCCGCTGGAAGAAGCCGAGGCGCTGCAGCGCCTGATCAGCGAATTCACCCTGACCCATGCCGAGGCCGCCGAGGCCGTCGGCCGCTCGCGCGCGGCGGTGTCCAACCTGTTGCGCCTGCTGGAGCTGCCGGTGGCGATCCGCCTGCTGCTGGAAACCCGCCGCCTGGAAATGGGCCACGCCCGCGCGCTGCTGACCCTGGCCCCCGAGCTGGCCGGCAAGCTGGCGCAGGAAGCGGCCGATGAAGGCTGGTCGGTGCGCGAGGTCGAGCGCCGTGCGCAGGCCTTCGCCGCCGGCAAGGTGCCGAGCAACCGCCCGGTCGCCACGCCGAAGGTGCAACAGGCCGACATCGCCTCGCTGGAAACCGAGCTGTCCGAAGCGCTGGGCGCCAAGGTGGCGATCAGCCACGGCCGGGGCGGCAAGGGCAAGCTGATCATCCACTACACCGACCTGGATACCCTGGACGGCGTGCTGGAAAAGCTGCGTACGCGCCAGGGCTGAGCCCGGCGCCACATCACGCCGGCCGACGCATCCCCGCGACGTCGGCCACGCCGATGGCAGCGGGGTGCTTTGATCGAGACCCGCGATGACCATCCTGCTCACCGGCGCTGCCGGCTTCATCGGTGCCTACACCGCCCGCGCGCTGCTGGAGGCGGGCCAGCCGGTGGTCGGCCTGGACAACTTCAACGACTACTACGACCCGCAGATCAAGCGCGACCGCGTGGCAGCGCTGTGCCCGGCGCTGGACCTGCGCACCCTGGACCTGACCGACCAGCAGGGCTTGGCGGCACTGTTCGACGAGGTGAAGCCGACCGCGGTGATCCATCTGGCCGCGCAGGCCGGCGTGCGCTATTCGCTGGAAAACCCGCATGCCTACGTCGACAGCAACCTGGTCGGCTTCGTCAACATGCTCGAGCTGTGTCGCCACCGTGGCGTGCAACACCTGGTCTATGCCTCCAGCAGTTCGGTCTACGGCGATTCGGCCACGCCGCCGTTCTCCGAGGACCAGCGCGTGGACCAGCCGCGCTCGCTGTACGCGGCGACCAAGGCGGCCAACGAGCTGATGGCCTACACCTACGCGCAGCTTTACGGCCTGCATGCCACCGGCCTGCGCTTCTTCACCGTGTATGGCCCGTGGGGCCGGCCGGACATGGCGCCGCTGCTGTTCTCGCGCGCGGTGCTGGCGGGGCGGCCGATCGACGTGTTCAACGAAGGCCGCATGCAGCGCGATTTCACACATGTCTCCGACATCGTGTCGGGTATTCTCGGCGCGCTCGCGCATCCGGCCGATGGTCCGGTACCGCACCGGGTGTTCAACCTCGGCAACCATACGCCGGTCGAGCTGGAGCGCTTCATCAGCGTGATCGAGCAGGCGGCCGGCCGCCCCGCGCAGAAGGTCTACAAGCCCATGCAGCCCGGCGACATGGTACGCACGATGGCCGACACCCGGCGCGCCCATGACGCATTCGGCTTCGATGCGGTGACCCCGATCGAAGAAGGGTTGCCCCCCGTCGTGCAGTGGTGCCGCGAGTATTTTGGCGATCGCGCCTGAGGAGGGATCCTCACACAGCCGGATTCATCTTCGGATAACCTCGGCTTCGGAGAATGCGCGGTCTTTGTCCCCCTTTGGCCGAGTGCCTTATGAGCCAACCCGAGCTTTCCGTTGTCGTCCCGGTATTCAACGAGCGCGACAATGTCGCCCCGCTGGTTGCCGAAATCACCGCTGCACTGCGCGGGCGGCTGCCGTTCGAGATCGTCTACATCGACGATCACTCGCGCGATGACACCCTGTCTGTGCTGCAGGGCCTGAAGGCGACCACGCCGGAACTGCGGGTGCTGCACCACGTGAACCAGAGCGGGCAGAGCACCGCCGTGCGCACCGGCGTCAAGCACGCACGGGCGCCCTGGATCGCCACCCTCGATGGTGACGGCCAGAACGATCCGGCCGATATTCCCAAACTGCTGGCCGCGCGCGATGCCGCCGAGACGCAGGTGAAGCTGTTCGCCGGCTGGCGTGTCAACCGCCAGGACAGCGGCAGCAAGCGCTGGGCCAGCAAGTGGGCCAACGCCATCCGTGCACGCATGCTGCGCGACGATACGCCCGATACCGGCTGCGGCATCAAGCTGTTCGAGCGCAGCGCGTTCCTCGACCTGCCGTACTTCGACCACATGCACCGCTACCTGCCGGCGCTGATGCAGCGTGCTGGCTGGAAGACCACCAGCGTGCCGGTCAACCACCGCCACCGTACCGCCGGCGTGTCCAAGTACAACAATCTGGGCCGCGCGCTGGTCGGCATTCGTGATCTGCGCGGCGTGGCCTGGCTGATCACCCGCAGCAAGCGCACTGCGGTGGAAGAGCGGTGATGGGGCTGGAACTTCACTGGCTCGACCAGCCGCTGACCTGGCTGTACTGGACCGGCCTGCATGTGACCGGCTGGAAGCTGATCGGCTATACCGGCGCGCTGATGTTCGGTGGCCGCTGGCTGGTCCAGTTCATCGCGTCCAAGCGTGCGGGCAAGCCGGTGATCCCGCGGCTGTTCTGGTACATGAGCGTGGTCGGCAGCCTGATGACGCTGAGCTACTTCCTGTTCTCGGCCAAGCAGGACTCGGTGGGCGTGCTGCAGAACCTGTTCCCGGCGTTCACCGCGCTGTACAGCCTGCAGCTGGACATCAAGCACCGGGGCTGGAAGCGGGACAGGGCCAGCCACTGAGGCTGCGCCGGGATGCGGTCTGCCGTGGGTAGAGTCGACTGTCAGTCGACTTTCGCGCGAATCGCGGGCTTTGCTGCATGTGTCGGGAAAGCAGCCGACTGACAGTCGGCTCTACTACGCGCCTTCGGCGCTGGGGCCCCGGCCTGCGGCCGGTTCCCGGTCCTGCCTGCTGTGGGTAGAGTCGACTGTCAGTCGACTGTCGCGCGGAGCGCGGGCTTTGCTGCATGTGGCGGGAGAGCAGCCGACTGACAGTCGGCTCTACCACGCGCCTTCGGCGCTGGGGCCCCGGCCTGCGCTGCAGGCAGGACCTTCGTCCCATGCCATGAGCCGTGGGCGGTGCCATCATCGGGGTCTGCCTTCCCGGGAACCTGTGCTCGTGAAAACCCGTCTTGCCGTTGCCCTGCTGATCGCCCTGTCCGCCCCTGCCGTGGCCCTGGCCGCGCCGCCCGCCACCGCCGCGCCGGCCAGCGTGGCCGCCGAATCGCCCGCCGACGCTGCCTTCCGCGCGCTGTACGAGAAGGAATGGAAATGGCGGCAGGATGGCGGCGGCGAGGCCAGCGAGGACGAAGACGCTCCGGCCAACGCCACCCGCATGCCCGACGTCGGCCCGGCCGCGCAGCAGGCGCGCCTGAAGGTGTGGGACGAGACCCTCGCCGCGCTGAAGAAGATCGATCCGAAGACCCTGTCGCCCGACAACCAGGTCAACTACGCGATCTACCACGACCAGGTGTTCAACCTGGCCGAAGAGACGCGCCTGCGTGGCTACGAGATGCCGTTCAACGCCGACTCCTCGTTCTGGTCCAACCTGTCCTTCATGGCCCGGCGCGAGATGAAGACCGTGCAGGACTACCAGAACTACATCGCACGGCTGAACGATGTGCCGCGCTACTTCGGCCAGCAGACCGACAACATGCGCGCCGGCCTGAAGCGCGGCTTCAGCGTGCCGCGCGCGGTGCTCGATGGCCGCGAAGTGTCCATCGCCACCGTCGCCGAGTTGAAGGACCCGACCGAATCGCCGCTGTACGCGCCGTTCAAGAAGCTGCCCAACACCGTTCCGGCGGCAGAACAGGCCAGGCTGCAGGCGCAGGCGCGTGAAGCGATCAGTGGCAAGGTGGTGCCCGCGTTCCAGCAGCTGCGCACCTTCTTCGTCAACGAATACGTGCCTCAGGCGCGTACCACCCTGGCCGCCGAAGCGATGCCGGACGGCAAGGCGTACTACAAGCAGCAGATCCACGAATACACCACGCTGGACCTGTCGCCGGACGAGATCCACCGCATCGGCCTGAATGAAGTCGCACGCATCCAGAAGGAAATGAACGACATCATCAAGCAGGTGAAGTTCAAGGGCAGCTTCGCCGAATTCCTGACCTTCCTGCGTACCGACCCGCAGTTCTACGCCAAGACGCCGGAAGAGCTGCTGTCGCGTGCCGCGTGGATCTCCAAGCGCGCCGATGGCCAGCTTGGCAAGTACATGACGCTGCCACGCGCCCGCTTCACCATCGTGCCGGTGCCGCCGGACATTGCGCCGTTCTGGACCGCCGGCCGCGGTGGCATGGGCACCTACTGGCTCAACACCTACAACCTGCCGTCGCGCCCGCTGTACAACCTGCCGGCACTGACCCTGCATGAGTCCGATCCGGGCCACGCGTTGCAGGGCGCCATCGCCGCCGAGCAGAAGAACCTGCCCGAGTTCCGCCGCAATGCCTACATCTCCGCCTATGGCGAAGGCTGGGCGCTGTACTGCGAGAAGTTGGGCGTGGAAATGGGCATCTATGAAACCCCGTACGAGGATTTCGGCCGTCTGACCTACGAGATGTGGCGTGCTGCGCGCCTGGTGATCGACACCGGCGTGCACAGCAAGGGCTGGACCCGCGAGCAGGCGTTGGCCTACCTGCGTGACCACACCGCGCTGAGCGAGCATGAAGTGACCACCGAAGTGGACCGCTACATTTCCTGGCCGGGCCAGGCGCTGAGCTACAAGCTGGGCGAGATCGCCATCGTGCGCCTGCGTGCGCAGGCCGAGAAGGAGCTGGGCGACAAGTTCGACATCAAGGGTTTCCACGACACCCTGCTCAAGCAGGGCTCGGTGCCGCTGCCGGTGCTGGAACAGCAGATCCAGGCCTACATCGCCGAACGCAAGAAGGCCTGACCGTCGTGTGATCGGGTCGGAGCCCCGCCCGAAGGGCGGGGCTCCGACCCCCTCTCACCTCACCCCACCGCCCGCGGCTTGGCCACGCGCGCGGCAAACGTCGGCAGCACCAGCAGGGTCAGCACGGTGGCGGTGATCAGGCCACCGATCACCACCGTCGCCAGCGGCTTCTGCACCTCCGCGCCGGAACCACTGGCAATCGCCATCGGAATGAAGCCGACGATCGCCACCAGCGCCGTGGTCAACACCGCGCGGATGCGGCTGGAGGCACCGTTGATCGCCGCCTGCAGCGGCAGGTCGCCGGCATCCAGGCGTTCGCGGATCGCCTGCATCAACACCAGGCCGTTCAAGGTCGCCACGCCGGAGACGGCGATGAAGCCGACCGCCGCCGATACCGAGAACGGCATGCCACGCAGCAGCAGGGCGAGGATGCCGCCGACCAGCGCCAGCGGCACGCAGCTGAACACCAGAATGGCTTCCTTGCCGCTGCGCAGCGCCATGAACAGCAGGCTACCGATCAGCAGGAACACCACCGGTACTACCGTCGCCAGCCGCTTCTCCGCGCGCTGCAGGTTCTCGAACTGACCGCCCCAGGTCAGGTAGGCACCCGGCGGCAGTGCCACGTCGGCCACTGCGGCCTGTGCCTCGCCGACGAAGCCGCCCAGGTCGCGGCCACGCACATTGGCCTGCACCACCACACGGCGGCTGCCATTGTTGCGGCTGATCTGGTTCGGCCCTTCGCTCACCGTGATGCGCGCCACCGACGACAGCGGAATCACCAGCCCTGACGGCGTGGCGATCGGCAGTGACGCGAGCTGGTCCGGATCGTTGCGCGAGGCATCGTCCAGGCGCACCACCACGTTGAAGCGGCGATCACCTTCGAAGACCTTGCCGGCCGCAGTGCCGCCAATGCCGGTGGACAGCGCATCACTCACGTCCGCAGCGGTCAGGCCGTACTGAGCCGCCGCCACGTGGTCGATCGCCACGTTGAGCGTAGGCAGGCCGGAGATCTGTTCCACCCGCACGTCGGCCGCGCCGTTCACCGCACGCAGCTTCAGCGCCACCTGGTCGGCCACCTTCTGCAGCTGGCTGAAGTCGTCGCCGAAGATCATCACCGCCAGGTCGGTACGCACGCCGGAGATCAGCTCGTTGAAGCGCAGTTCGATCGGCTGGCTGAACTCGAAGCTGTTGCCCAGCTGCTGCCCGGCCAGTTTCTCGAAGCGTGCCACCAGTGCTTCCTTGTCCAGCTTCGGATCGGGCCAGTCCTTGCGCGGCTTCAGCACGATCACGCTGTCGGAGATATTGGTCGGCATCGGATCGATCGCCGCCTCGGCGGTACCGGTACGCGAGAACACCGTCTCCACTTCCGGCTGCTTGGCAATCACCTTCTCCAACGCCAGTTGCATGGCCAGTGACTGCTCCAGCGACGTCGATGGCACGCGCAGGGCCTGCATCGCCACGTTGCCTTCGTCCAGCGTCGGCATGAACTCACGGCCCAGCAGCGAGAACGAGCCGATGCCCACCACCACCATCATCACCGCACCGGCCACCACCGTGCGCGGATGCGCCACGGCCTTGCGGATCACCGGCTCGATGCGCGCACGCAGTACACGGATCAGCTTGGTTTCGTGCTCGCCATCATCGCTGTGTGCCTCGCCGTCCTTCAGCTTCGGCTCGCGCACCAGCAGTGCGGCCATCGCCGGCACGAAGGTGAAAGAGAAGAGGAAGGCACCGACCAGGGCCAGCATGAAGGTCGCCGCCATCGGGTGGAACGTCTTGCCCTCCACGCCTTCCAGGGTGAGGATCGGCGCGAACACCAGCAGGATGATCAGCTGGCCGAACGCCGCCGGGCGCGCCATCTTCAGCGCCGAATCGGCGGCCACGCGCAGGCGTTCCATCGCGGTCAGCGCACGGCCCAGTTCGGCGCGGCGCTGGCCCAGCATCAGCAGGGTCGACTCGACCACGATCACCGCACCGTCCACCAGGATGCCGAAGTCCAGCGCACCCAGGCTCATCAGGTTGCCGCTGATGCCGAAGCGGTTCATGCCGATCACTGCGAACAGGAACGACAGCGGGATCACCAGCGCGGTGATCGTCGCCGCACGCAGGTTGCCCAGCAGCAGGAACAGCACCACCACCACCAGCAGTGCGCCCTCGGTGAGGTTCCTGGCCACGGTCTTGATGGTGGAATTGACCAGCACGCTGCGGTCCAGCACCGATGCCGCCACGATGTCGGCCGGCAGCGATTTGTTCACCTGTTCCAGGCGCGCCGCAGCAGCCTGGGCCACGGTGCGGCTGTTGCCACCGGCAATCATCAGCGCGGTGCCCAGCACGGCTTCATGGCCGTTGCGGCTGGCCGCACCCAGGCGCGGCGCGCGGCTCAGGTCGACGTCGGCCACATCGGCCACGCGCACCACCACGCCATTGCGGGTGGCCACCGGGGCCTGCGCCAGGTCGTCGGTGGTCAGCGCCAGGCCGTCGGCACGCACCACCAGGCCCTCGCCGGCACGCTGCACGAAACCAGCACCGGCCTGCACGTTGGAACGCTGCAGCGCGGTGACCAGATCGGCCAGGCCGAGGCCATGCGCGGCCAGCCGCGCACTGTCCGGATGCACACCGTATTCCTTCACATAGCCGCCGACCGTATCGACGCCGGCCAGCCCCGGGCTGGAGCGCATCTGCGGCGCGATGATCCAGTCCTGCACGGTGCGCAGGTAGGTCGCGCGTTCCTCCGGCGTGCGCAGCAGGTTGCCTTCCGGTGTGCGGTAGACCTCACCGGCCTGCCAGCCGGCTTCACCGGGCTTGGCCAGCTTGGCCGGATCGAACGTGGTGAAGTCCACCGTCCACATCAGCACCTCGCCGAGGCCGGTGGTGACCGGCGACAGCATCGGTGACGCACCATCGGGCAGGTCTTCCGACGCTTCGCGCATGCGCTCGGCCACCTGCTGGCGGGCGAAGTAGATGTCGGTGGCATCGGTGAAGATCGCGGTGACCTGCGAGAAGCCATTGCGCGACAGCGAACGGGTGGTGGTCAGGCCGGGAATGCCGGCCAGCGCGGTTTCCAGCGGGTAGGTCACCTGCCGCTCGATCTGCTCCGGGGTCAGTGCTGGCGCCACCGTGTTGATCTGTACCTGGCGATTGGTGATGTCCGGCACCGCGTCGATCGGCAGCTTGCCCAGCTGGAACAGGCCCACCGCAGCGATCAGCGCCGCCAGGAACACCACCAGCCAGCGGTGGCGCACCGCTGTTTCAATGATCAGCTTGAACATGGTCGCCTCCTCAGTGGCCGTGCTCGGCTTCGCCCTTGGCCAGTTCGGCCTTGAGCAGGAAGGCGTTGGCACCGACGATGCGTTCGTTGCCGGTCAGGCCCCCGAGGATCTCGATACGGTCGCCGGCGCGACGCCCGGCCAGTACCGGCTGCGCCTTGAAGCCGCCTTCGACGGCGACGAACACCACACTGCTGCCATCGACGTTCTGCACCGCATCGGCGGGCACGCTGAGCGAACCGTCCTGGCCTTCGGTGACCACCACCGCCGATACCGGCGAACCGGCCGGCGGCAACGAGGCATCGACCGGCGTGGCGCGGATCACCGCGACGCCGCCCTGCTGGCGGACATCGGCGGCCGAGCCGGTGACGGTGGCGGTGAAGCTGCCCCCCGGCACACTCACTTCCAGCTTCATGCCCGGCGTGACCTGTGCAGCGAGCGCCGGCGGTGCGGTGAACACCAGCTCGTTCATCGACGGGTCGGCGACATCGGCGACTGCGCTGCCGGCAGCGACCACACCACCCGGGGTGACCTGCACGTTGCCGACGATGCCGGCCACCGGGCTGGTGATGCGCACGCGGCCACTGGCGTCGGGCGCACCGTTGGCGGCGGCCTGGGCCTGCGCGGCAGCGGCCTGGGCCTGTGCCGCCAGCGAACGTGCGCGCGAGGCTTCCATTTCCTGGCGCGCGACCACGCCCTGGTCGACCAGCGCCTTGTCGCGGCCATAGGCCAGGCGCGCGGCCTCGGCTTCGGCCGAGGCGGCCAGCGCATTGGCACGGAACACCGCCGCTTCGCCACTGACCACGATGGCCAGGGCCTGGTTCTGCTTCACTGCGGTGCCCGGTGCGACCAGCACGCGTTCGACGCGGCCGGTCACGGTCGACGCCACCGAGGCACGTGCGCCCACCGACGGCTCGACGCGGCCGGACAGGCGCGTCGAGCCACCGCCACCGCGGCCGATGGCGACCACCTCGATACCGGACGCCTTGATCTGCTCCGGGGTCAGCGGCACCACGCCTTCATCGGCGTCAGCCGGCGCTTTGGCGGCTTCCGCCTTGGCTTCCTTGCTGTCGGTCGCGTGGCCATGGCCATCGTCGGTGCCCGCCTTGGCCGCGGCGGGGTCTTCATTTGCAGGCGTCTGCGCGTTGCCAGCGCAGCCGGCCAGCAGCACGGTCAGCAGCACGCCGCCGATCAGCGGGAAGGTACGGGAGAGAGTCATGGTGCCTCCACAAAAGGTGCGCGCCCTTCAAGGCGGGCAAGATCGATTTCCGCGCCGACGCGCGACAGGCGCGCATCCACGGCGGCGCCGCGGGCGGCGATGAGGGCGCTGCGGGTGCTGCGCAGTTCCAGCTGCGAGATGCGTCCGGCGTCGAAGCCGATGCGTGCAAGGCGGTAGGCCTCTTCGGCGGCGACCACGCTTTCATCGGCGGCACGGGTGCGGCTGCCGGCCG
Source organism: Stenotrophomonas sp. AS012628 (assembly GCF_010608305.1). Classification (NCBI taxonomy): domain Bacteria; kingdom Pseudomonadati; phylum Pseudomonadota; class Gammaproteobacteria; order Lysobacterales; family Lysobacteraceae; genus Stenotrophomonas; species Stenotrophomonas sp. AS012628. The sequence goes on from NZ_VMBJ01000003.1 coordinate 54,404, forward strand.
CCTTCAGCCCGGCCACGGCGGACAGGCGTGCGGCCTCGCTGTCGCGGCGCTGCTGGTCCAGGCGTGCCTCGGCCGCGCGCTGGTCGGCATTGGCGGCGCGGATGCCACCGCGGTTACGGTCGAACAGCGGGATGCTGAGGCTGAGCCCGAGGTTGTAGGCACGCTCGCCGCCTTCGCGGAAGCGGGTCTGTGCGGCGGTGACGCTGAGGTCGGGCAGGGCGCGCTTGCGCTCCACGTCGACCAGCTTGCCCGCCGCATCGGCTTCGGCTTCGGCAATGCGCACTGCCAGTGCGGTATCGGTGGCACCGCGCGGCAGCGGCGGTGCGCGGTCGAGCAGGCTGTTGTCGATCGACTGCACCGGCGCATCCAGCAGCGCGGTGCCGGCCAGGCGGGCCAGCGCGGCATCGCGGAACGCCTGTGCTTCATCCAGCGACGCCATGGCATTGGCTACTTCGCTCTGCGCTTGCACCGCGCGCAGCTGTGGTTCGCGGCCCTGCTTGACCATGGCATTGACGGCGTTGGCGTCATCGCGGGTCAGTGACAGTGCTTCCTCGGCCAGGGTGTAGCGGCGCAGTGCACTTTCCGCCTGTGCATAGACCACCGCCAGCTGGCTGGCCACGTCGCTGCGACTCTGCGCGCCACGCAGGTTGGCCGCCTTGGCCTCGGCACGGGCGGCACGAACGCGCGTGCCACGCTGGCCCCAGACCTCCAGCGGCTGGGACAGGGTGAGTACGGTGTCGGCCTTGCCCATGCCGCGGTAGGTGCCGGAGCCCCAGGCGTTTTCGGCCGACCAGGAAAGGGAGGGATTGGGCAGCGCACGGGCCTGGTCGGCGCGCGCATCGGCGGCCTCGGCCAGTGCCGTGCCCACACGAGTGCCGGGCAGCTGGTCCAGGCGTTCAAGCAGGGTGTCGTAGGAGGGGGCGGCTTGCGCCATCACCGATGCCGCCGGGGCCAGGCCCAGCAACACGGCGACGACCAGCCCGGCCGCACGCGGCGACCGAGGTGTCAGGATCGACATAGGGGGATTCCGGTTGTGAGTGAAACGGGAGCCCGCAATCGCGGGACGCGCTCAACTCACGCCCGGGGTGGACGCGTCAATTCATCCTGGGCGACCGTATAGGTCGCCGCATCGCCCGCACTCATCCAGCGCGCCGGCAGTGGCGCCCCGAAGGCGGCGATCGTGTGCGCCGGCAGGCTCAGGTTGGAGTGGTGGCAGTGGTTGTGGCCACAGGCACCGACATGCTTGCCGTCGGTATCGCCATCGGCATCCGGTGCGGATTCCACATGCACCGTGCTGGCATGCGGTTCCACCGTGCACGCCAGGGCATCGGCCACCGGCACGACCACGAATGCCGCCATCAGCAGCATCAGCAGGGTCGAACGGAGGTGGCGGGTGATCCAGCGCATGAAGGGGAGGCTAGCAAGCGGTTTTCGCCGGATACAATATCAATGGCCGCTTCGGGAATACGTCGGAATCTCCCGTTCAGGTGGGGGGGGCCTTCTGCCCTGATGGGTGCAGACCTCCTGCTCTGGTGGGTGTCGACCTTGGTCGACACACTTTTCGGCCCGTAGGGTCGGACACCGGGCTGCGCTTCTGTAGAGCCGAGCCTACGCTCGGCTGCTTTCGCACGACCAGCTGAGCATGGGCTCGGTCACGGCAGCTTCGCGATCACCTTGATCTCGAACTGGAACCCATACAGCCAGGTCACGCCGATACCGGTCAGGGTCGGGTGCGGCGCCTCGCCCCAGTACTCGGGCACGATCGCCCAGGCCTTCTCGAAGTTCTTCTCCGGATCGACCAGGAACACGGTCACGTCGATCACGTCATCGAAGGTGCAGCCGGCGGCAGCCAACACCGCATTGAGATTCTCGAAGGCGCGGCGCACTTGGGTTTCGAAGTCCGGCTCGGGCGAACCGTCCTCGCGGCTGCCGACCTGGCCGGAAACGAACAGGAAGCCATCGGACCGGATCGCCGGCGAGTAGCGGTTGCGCTCGTACAGGGCCTGGCGCCCGGCGGGGAAAACGACATCACGCTGTGACATGGGGAAGATCCCGTGGGAGAGAACGCCATCCTCCTCGCGAGCGCTGTCTGGATAAACCGCGATGATCGGCTTAGATTGATTGCCAATCCCAAATAATCACGGCCGGCCATGGACCGTTTCGAGGCGATGCGGGCCTTTGCCCGGGTAGTGGAAACCGGCAGCTTCACCCGCGCCGCGCACACCCTGCGGATCAGCCGCACCACGGTTACCCAGCTGGTGCAGCAGCTGGAGGCGCACCTGCGGCTGCGTCTGCTCAACCGCACCACCCGCCGGGTCAGCGTCACCGCCGACGGTGCGGCCTACTACCCGCGCATCGCCCGCCTGCTGGCCGAACTGGACGAGGTCGAAGGCGGGCTGGGCGACGCGGCCGCCCAGCCGCGTGGCCGCCTGCGCGTGGATGTGCCCGGACCCTACGCGCGACTGCGGCTGGTGCCGGCGCTGCCGGATTTCCAGGCGCGCTACCCGGAGATCCAGCTCGACGTCGGCGTGAGTGATCGCGAGGTCGATGTCATCGCCGACAACGTCGATTGCGTGATCCGTGGTGGCACGCCGGCCGACCCGGCGCTGGTGGCGCGGCCGCTGACTGCACTGCCGATCGGCTTCCACGCCAGTCCAGGCTATGTGCAGCGCTTCGGCCTGCCGACCGACCCGCGCGCGCTGGAAGGGCCTGATCATCACATGGTCGGCTTCCTCAGCCCGCGTAGTGGCCGGGCGAGAGTGTTCAGCGCGCAGCGCGGCGAGGAGCGCGTAGAAGTGCAGGGCCGCTATACGGTTGGCTTCGATGACGGCAATGCCTATCTGGCCGCTGCGTTGGCGGGGCTTGGCGTGGTCGCGTTGCCCAGCTACATGGCCGCGCCGCACGTGGCGCGTGGCGAGCTGCTGCCGCTGCTGCAGGACTGGCAGCTGCCACCGATGCCGATGCACGTGATGTTCCCGCCGAACCGGCACATGAGCCAGCGGCTGCGGGTGTTCATTGATTGGGTGGTGGAGGTGTTGGGGTGACACACACCGGGCGTGCGAAAATCACCACAGCACGCAACAGGAAACAGCCTCACGCATGAGTCGCATCGTCGCACTGGATACCGAAACCACCGGCATCTCCCACCGCCTGGGGCACCGGGTGATCGAAATCGGTGCCGTCGAACTGATCGATGGCCAGCTCACCGGCCGCCAGTTCCACACCTACCTGCAGCCGCAGCGCAGGGTCGATTGGGGCGCACAGCGCGTGCATGGCATCAGCGATGCGATGCTGGTGGGCAAGCCACTGTTTTCCAGCAAGGCCGCCGAACTGCTGGACTTCCTGCGCGGCAGCGAGATGGTCGCGCACAACGCCACCTTCGACGTGGGCTTCCTGGACAACGAGCTGCGCCTGGCTGGCATCCCCGGCACGCTGGCCCAGCATTGCCGCATCACCTGCAGCCTGAAGCTGGCGCGTGGGCGCTGGCCCGGTCAGGGCAACAAGCTGGACGACGTGCTGCAGCGCCTGCGCATTCCAGGGACGCGTGGCCTGCATGGCGCACTGAAGGACGCCCATCTGCTGGCCCAGGTGATTCCGCACCTGCGTTAAGCCGGCCCGGCTCTACAGGGGGCCGTCGTGTTCAGCCCCGGCCTGTGGGTAACTTGCGCAAGTGCTTGAACCCGTGCATAATGCGCGGCTCGCTGTGTCCGGTTTTCTACCGGGCGGCGCCCCCGGGAGCACGTCCCCGGCCGCCCAACGCCAGCGTAACCCTTTGATTCTCTTGACGTGTGGTGGGCAACCATCGAGGCCGCCGTCTCCCGGGCTACGGGCTGACAACTACTACTATCGAGGTGCGCAATGTCCCGCGTATGCCAGGTTTCCGGCAAGCGAGTGCAGACGGGTAACAACGTCTCGCACGCCAACAACAAGACCCGTCGTCGTTTCCTGCCGAATCTGCACGAGCGCCGTTTCTGGGTGGCCAGCGAGAACCGCTGGGTCAAGCTTCGTGTTTCCGCGCATGCACTGCGCACCATCGACAAGAACGGCATTGATTCCGTTCTGGCTGAGCTGCGTGCGCGCGGCGAAAAGGTCTGAGGAGTAAAGCATCATGGCAGGCAAGCGCGATAAGGTCCGTATGATTTCCTCGGCCGGTACCGGCCACTTCTACACGACCGACAAGAACAAGAAGAACACCCCGGGGAAGATGGAATTCCTGAAGTACGATCCGGTCGTGCGCAAGCACGTCCTGTACAAGGAAGGCAAGATCAAGTAATCCGCAAGGATTGCTGATCCCCGCGAAGAAACCCGCCCTTGTGGCGGGTTTTTTCATGCCCGGTATCCACGCCCGGTGTTCCCATGGTGGGTGCCGACCGTTGGTCGGCACGCTGTTCCCATACCCGGCGGCCGCCAACCTTGGCCGGCGCACTGTCCCCGCGCCTGGTAGGTGTCGACCTTGGACAACACGCTGGTTCAAAGCAGTCGAGCGCGGCTCGACTCTACTCACCCTGCTGGGCAGAATGGCCCATCACCTCCCGACGGGCGACGCGATGCTGTTCGAGTGGTTGCTGGGTTCGTACCTACTGCTGATCGACTGGCTGATCCGGCTGGTCGCGCTGTGCTGGATTCCCACCCGCACCACGCCGGGTGCGGCGCGCAGCTGGCTGCTGCTGGTCGGCTTCGTGCCGCTGCTGGGCCTGCCGCTGTATCTGCTGTTTGGCCACCCGTGGCTGTCACGCGAACGCATCCGCCGCCAGGCCGAGGCCTCGCAGGTCATCCGCGAGGAACAGGCGCTGCAGCACCGCCTTCGCTGGACCCCGCAGCCGGATACCGCAAGCGCCGAGATCGTGCCGCTGGTGCAGCGCCAGGGCGATTTCATGCCGGTGCACGGCAACGCCGTCGATCTGCTGACCGACTACGACGAATCGCTGCACACGCTGATCGCCGACATCGACCAGGCCGAAGACCGGGTGCACCTGCTGTACTACCTGATGTTCGACGACGCGGTGGGCGAGGCTATCGTCGAGGCCCTGCAGCGTGCGGCTGCACGGGGCGTGCAGTGCCGTGTGCTGCTCGACGCGGTGGGTGCCAAGCGTGGCCTGCGCGCCTATCGCAAACGCCTGGAAGCTCGCGATATCGAAGTGCGTGCGATGCTGCCCGGTGGCCTGCGCTGGCGCCGCAGCGGCCGCATGGACCTGCGCAACCACCGCAAGATCGCGGTGATCGACAACGAAGTGGCCTATGTCGGTTCGCAGAATCTGGCCGGCCCGCAGTTCGTGCCTGGCCACCCGAACCGCGAGCTGGTGGCGCGCGTGCGCGGCCCGGCGGTGGCGCATCTGGAAGCGGTGTTCGCCAGCGACTGGTACATGGAAACCGGCCAGCGCCTGGATGTGATCACCGATGTTCCCGAATGCGGCGACGACATCGCCACCCAGCTGCTGCCCAGCGGCCCGGCCTACCCGTACAGCAACGCGCGCGATGCGGTTGCGGCGCTGATTCATCTGGCGCGGCGCCGGCTGGTGATGGTGACCCCATATTTCGTGCCCGACGAGGCCACGTTGAGCGCGCTGCGTATCGCCGCATTGTCCGGCGTGCAGGTGCAGCTGATCCTGTCGGCCAGCAACAACCAGCGGCTGACCTCGTGGGCGCAGGAGGCCTACTACGACGAGCTGCTGCGTTGTGGCGTGCGCATCGCGCTGTACGAACCGCAGTTCCTGCACGCCAAGCACATGAGCGTGGACGAGGACATCGCCGTACTCGGCTCGATCAACATGGATATCCGCTCGTTTGCGCTGAATGCTGAGATCGGCCTGATCTGCTACGACCATGCGCTGGTGAAGCAGTTGTGCGGGATCGAGGATGGCTACCTGCGTGAATCGCGGCAGCTGGATCTGCAGCAATGGCGCAAGCGTCCTGCCTGGCGGCGCAGCCGCGAGGGCATCGCACGCTTGGCCGATGCGTTGATGTAAGGCAATGCCGGCCGCCCATTCCGGCAATCCGGCCTGTCATCGCCGATGGCCTACAATCGGCACATGACTGATTCACCGCGTAATGGCGAACTGGACCTGGCGATCATCGGTGGTGGTGCGGCCGGGGTGCTGGTGGCGATCCAGGTACTGCGCCAGGCCCACGCGCCGCTGGCGCTGGCCATCTTCGAACCCGCCTCGCAGCTGGCCCAGGGTATCGCCTATGCCACGCCATGGCCGGAGCACCTGCTGAACGTACCGGCGGCAAAGATGAGTGCGTTTGCCGACCAGCCCGGCGATTTCCTCGACTATCTGGTGGCTGCCAACGCCTACCCGGGCGAGGCGCGCGAGGTGCTGGGCGAGCGTTACGTGTGTCGCCATTACTTTGCTGCCTACCTGCAGCAGCGCCTGCAGGAGGCCGTGGCCGCCAGCCCCGCACAGCTGCAGGTGATCGCGCAGCCGGTACTGGGCCTGCAGCCGGATGACCATGGCTACCAGCTGACACTCGGCGATGGCAGCACGCTGCATGCTGCGCAGGCGGTGCTGGCCACCGGCAACAGCATGCGCCCGTTGCCCGTGGCCGGTGCCGACGCGCTGCCTGACGATGATGTGATCGAGGCCTGGGACTACGACGGTGTGCGTACCCTGGCCGGCGAACAGGCCGTGGCCATTGTCGGCTCCGGCCTGAGCATGGCCGACACCGTGCTGGCGCTGGTTGCTGCCGGTCACACCGGCCCGCTGCATGTGATCTCGCGTCACGGCCTGCTGCCGCTGCCGCACGCACACGGCGGCCTGCCCACGTTCGACCCGGCCACGCTGCTGCCGATGAACCTGCGCCAGCGCCTCCGTGCGCTGCGTGGCTTCGCCCGCCAAGCGCAGGCCGATGGCCTGCCGTGGCAGGGCGTGATGGACCGCATCCGTCCGCACGGGCAGGCACTGTGGTGCAGCCTCGACGAGGCCGACCAGCGCCGCTTCCTGCGCCATGTGGTGCGCTACTGGGACGTACATCGCCACCGCATCGCCGAAGAGGTGGATGCGCAGCTGCAGTCTCTGCAGGACAGTGGCCAACTGCGCATCCATCGGTCGCGCCTGCAGCGCGTCTGCCGCGAAGGCGATGCCCTGCGGTTGTCTGGCCGCGATGCCACCGGCAATGAACAGCAGTGGACGATGATTGGCGGGGTGATCAACGCCACCGGTGTGGAGACCCGTGCCAGTGCGCTGCGCAATCCGTTGCTGCAGCAGCTGCAGGCCGATGGCCTGGCACGCCCCGGTCCGCATGGGCTGGGCCTGGACAGCACCGTGCCGGGCGACCGCCTGCGTGCTGCCGGTGGCCAGCCGCAGGCACGGCTGGGTGTGCTCGGCAGCCTGCGCATTGGCAGCCTGTGGGAAAGCCTGGCGGTGCCTGAACTGCGTCAGCAGGCCCAGGCACTGGCCACCCAGGTGGTCGCAGGAGCCGCGACGGCGATGCCGTAAAATGGGGGGCATGGATGTCTCCCACCTGCTTGATGGCCTGAACCCGGCCCAGCGCGAAGCCGTCTCCGCTCCTCCCGGCCACCACCTGGTGCTGGCCGGTGCCGGTTCCGGCAAGACCCGCGTACTCACCCACCGCATCGCCTGGCTGCATGAAGTCAATGGCGTGCCGACCCACGGCATTTTCGCGGTGACTTTCACCAACAAGGCGGCCGGCGAGATGCGCCACCGCATCGACGCCCAGCTGCCCCATGGCAGCCGCGGCATGTGGATCGGCACCTTCCACGGCCTGGCCAACCGCCTGCTGCGCCTGCACTGGCAGGACGCGAAGCTGCCTGAAGGCTTCCAGGTGATGGATTCGGACGACCAGCTGCGGCTGGTCAAGCGCGTGGTGCAGGCGCTGGAACTGGACGACGGCAAGTACCCGGCCAAGCAGATCGCGTGGTGGATCAACGCGCAGAAGGATGAGGGCCGCCGCCCGCAGCACATCCAGCCCGAGCCGCACGATGCGTGGCTGGAAACCATGCGCCAGGCCTACATCGAGTACCAGGCGCGCTGCGACCGCGCCGGCCTGGTCGACTTCGCCGAGCTGCTGCTGCGCGCGCACGAACTGCTGCGCGACAATCCGGCGCTGCTGTCGCATTACCGCGCCCGTTTCCGCGAGATCCTGGTGGACGAGTTCCAGGACACCAACGCCATCCAGTACGCCTTCGTGCGCGTGCTGGCCGGCGATTCCGGCCATGTGTTCGTGGTTGGCGACGATGACCAGGCCATCTACGGCTGGCGCGGTGCCAAGGTCGAGAACGTGCAGGGCTTCCTGCGCGACTTCCCGGGTGCGCAGACCATCCGCCTGGAGCAGAACTACCGCTCCACCGCCAACATCCTCGGTGCCGCCAACGCGGTGATCGCGCACAATCCCGACCGCATCGGCAAGCAGCTGTGGACCGACAGCGGCGACGGCGAGCCGATCGATCTGTACGCGGCGTACAACGAGATGGACGAGGCGCGCTACATCGTCGAGCGTGCCCGCCAATGGGTGCGCGACGGTGGCAGTTACACCGAAGTGGCCGTGCTCTACCGCAGCAACGCGCAGTCGCGCGCGCTGGAAGAAGCGCTGCTGAGCGAACAGGTGCCGTACCGGGTGTATGGCGGCATGCGCTTCTTCGAGCGTGCCGAAATCAAGGATGCGCTGGCTTACCTGCGCCTGCTGTCCAACCGCAACGATGACGCCGCCTTCGAGCGCGCGGTCAACACGCCCACCCGTGGCATCGGCGACCGCACGCTCGACGAAGTGCGCCGCGAGGCGCGCGCACAGGGCATCTCGTTGTGGGAAGCGACCATGCTGGTCACCCAGGGCAACGCGCTGGCCGCACGCGCGCGCAATGCGCTGGCCGGCTTCCTGGGGCTGGTCAACGAGCTGCAGGCGCAGACCGTGCACATGACCCTGGCCGAGCGCGTGGACCACGTGCTGGCCCGCTCGCAGCTGCGCGAGCACTGGAGCAAGGAAAGCCGCAATTCGCTGGATTCGGAATCGCGTACCGACAACCTCGACGAACTGGTCTCGGTGGCGTCGCGCTTCGTGCGCCGCGCCGACGACGTCGAGGAAGTGGGCGAGGACATGGACGAGCTGGTCGCGTTCCTGGCCTATGCCGCGCTGGAGGCCGGTGAAGGCCAGGCGCAGGCCGGCGAGGACGGTGTGCAGTTGATGACCCTGCATTCGGCCAAGGGCCTGGAATTCCCGCTGGTGTTCCTGGCGGGCATGGAAGACGGCCTGTTCCCCAGCGCACGTTCGCTGGAAGAAAGCGGACGGCTGGAGGAAGAGCGCCGCCTGGCCTACGTCGGCATCACCCGCGCGCGCCAGAAGCTGGTGCTGAGCTATGCCGAATCGCGCCGCATCCACGGCCAGGACAACTACAGCCTGCCCTCGCGCTTCCTGCGCGAGATTCCGCGCGAGCTGCTGCATGAAGTGCGCCCGAAGGTGCAGGTCTCGCGGCCGGCCTCGATGGGCGCCAGCCGGGTGATGGGCCATGCCTCGATCGAAGCACCGCGGATCAAGCTCGGCGCGCTGGTCACCCATCCCAAGTTCGGCGAAGGCATGGTGACCGACTACGAAGGCAGCGGCGCCCACGCCCGCGTGCAGGTCGAGTTCGCCGACGCCGGCAGCAAGTGGCTGGTGATGGCCTACGCCAACCTGACGGTGATCTGATCACCGTCGGGGGGGCAGGAATTCCTGTAGAGCCGAGCCCATGCTCGGCTGCTTTTGGCGGAGAAAACCAGCCGAGCATCGCTCGGCTCTACCAAGGTGAGTACGCATGACCCGCAACGTGCTCTTCCTCTGCAGCCAGAACCGCCTGCGCAGCCCGACGGCCGAGCAGGTATTCGCCGATTGGCCGGGCATCGAGACCGCCTCGGCCGGGCTGCTGGCCGACGCCGAGGAAGTGCTCAGCCCCGAGCTGCTGCAGTGGGCCGACCTGGTGTTCGTGATGGAACGCGCCCACCGCAACCGGCTGTCCAGCCGCTACAAGGCGTGGTTGAACGGCAAGCGAGTGATCTGCCTGGATATCCCTGATGACTACGAGTACATGGACCCGGTGCTGGTGGAGTTGCTGAAGCGCAAGGTGACGCCGTTCCTGCGTTGACAGGCTGTTGTAGAGCCGAGCCCATGCTCGGCTGCTTCTGGCGCGAAAAGCAGCCGAGCATGGGCCTGGCTCTACAATAGGCTCCACATCTTCCAGGAACGCCCCCATGACCGAACCTACGCTGCACGTCACCGTGAAGTTGAACGCCCGGCTGCAGCCGGAGCATCGCCACGAGCTGTTCGAAGATCCGCTCGACGCGCTGCTGCAGGCGGCCCAGGTGGGCGAGCTCACCGGCGGCGGCACCGCGATGTCGGATCTGGGTGAGGTCGAATACGGCGACATCGAAGTGGCGCTGGTCGATGCGAGTGGCGTGCCGAAGCTGATCGACCTGCTGGAGCAGTTGGGTGCACCGAAGGGCTCGAAGATCCACGGCGCGGGCGAGGCCGACCGCAGCTTCGGCGTGACCGAGGGCCTCGGCATCTATCTGGATGGCCTGAATCTGCCGGACGAAGTCTACGAACAGTGCGATTCCAACCACGTATTCGAACAACTGTCGGAGAACATCGACGGCCTGGGCGAGATCTGCAGCTGGTGGCAGGGCCCGACCGAAACCGCGCTGTACATGTATGGCGAATCGTTCGAGGCGATGCGTGATGCGATTGCCGAATTCGTGGCCAGCTATCCGCTGTGCCAGAACGCACGCGTGGTGCAGATCGCCTGAGGGTGGGCCTGATGTAGAGCCGAGCCCATGCTCGGCTGCTTCGTCCGCAGCCCAGCATGGGCTCGGCTCTACAGGAGCAGGTTATCGGCCGGCTGACTGCCGGGCGTTGTCGCGCTGGGCAAGATCCTTGCCCAGGTAATAGCCGCCGCAGAACAGCACGAAGGCGGCGCTGAGGCTCCACAGGATGATCCTGAGGGTGCTTTGTGATGTCGGCTTGCTGTCCTGCATGCGGGTTCTCCCAAGGCGGCGCGGCACCGCCTACCCAGCTTGCGCCGCAGTGATCGGGTACGCAAGCGGACGGTGCGCACACGCCGCTGCGCGGCGCCGGATTGATCCTGCTCAAGGCGCAGCCTGCACATCCGGTGTGTAATGGTGTCGTTCCCATCTGGCAGATCGCCACGGAGCCCCACCATGTACAAGCGCATCCTGATTGCCACCGACGGGTCCGAGCTGGCCGACAAGGGCCTGGCCAAGGGCCTGGAGCTGGCCAAGGACCTCAATGCCGAGGTCGATATCGTGACTGTGTCCGAGCCGTGGGCCGTCGGCATGTACGACGCCATGGGCTGGAGCGTGGGCTACATGAACAGCCCGGAGTACAAGGCTGACCGCGAGGAAGGCGCGCAGAAGGTGCTGCAGCCGGCGCTGGCCAAGGCCGCCGAGCAGGGCATTACCGCCAACCCGGTGCATGTGCTGGACCGCTACGCGGCCGACGGCATCATCGAGACGGCGGGCGAGCGCAACAGTGATTTGATCGTGATGACCTCGCATGGCCGCCGTGGCGTGACCCGCGTGCTGCTGGGCAGCCAGACCGCTGAGGTGCTGGCACGCAGCACGTTGCCGGTGCTGGTCATCCGCTGATTCAAGCGTTCCCGGGGAGGGGACCCGACGCCGGCCGCAGGATGCGCGCCGGCGTTGTTTTTTGTGGGGGCCGGGGGTGAATCCACGCATGGCGTGGATCTACTGGATCGCAGGGATCCGACCCCGGTCAGATCACCAGCTGTACAGCTTCCAGTACACCGGCGACACGCCATCCTTGTCGTTGTCGAAACGGCCGTCGCCGTTCTTGTCGTACATGTAGAACGGGGCACCGCGCGACGGGGTCACCTTGACCATGCGCAGCTGGCCGGACACGCGGTATTCCTCGATGACATCGCCGTTGTCCATGGTGCGCTTGGATACATCCGCGCCCTTGACGTCCACCGGGGGAGCGCCCGCACCACCCATGCTGGCGCAGCCAGCGAGCAGGAGCAGGGAAGCCAGCATCAGGGTCTTCATCGGCGGGGGCCTTTGCCTGGAAAGAGCCTTGATTATGCCCCATCGCCGGGCGCCTGCCGTGTCGCCGCGATGCAGGCACGGGCGCGTAGAATCGACCCATGAGCAGATTAGTCCTGATCGACGGGTCCAGTTACCTGTACCGCGCGTTCCACGCGCTGCCGCCCCTGTCCAATGCACAGGGTGAACCCACCGGCGCGCTGTTCGGCGTGGTCAACATGCTGCGCTCGACGCTGAAGGAACGCCCGGCCTACGTGGCGTTCGTGGTCGATGCGCCCGGCAAGACCTTCCGCGATGACCTCTACGACCAGTACAAGGCCAACCGCCCGCCGATGCCCGATGAGCTGCGCAGCCAGGTCGAGCCGATGTGCCGCATCGTCGAAGCGCTGGGCATCAGCATCCTGCGCATTCCCGGCGTGGAAGCCGACGATGTGATCGGCACGCTGGCCCTGCAGGGCGTGGCGCAGGACCTGAAGGTGACCATCTCCACCGGCGACAAGGACTTTGCCCAGCTGGTGCGCCCGGGCATCGAGCTGGTCAACACCATGACCGGCAGCCGCATGGATTCGGACGCGGCGGTGATGGAGAAGTTCGGCGTGCGCGCCGACCAGATCATCGACCTGCTGGCGCTGATGGGCGATACCGTCGACAACGTGCCGGGCGTAGAGAAGTGCGGGCCGAAGACCGCCGCCAAGTGGCTGGCCGAGTATCAGCACCTGGATGGGGTGATGGCGGCCGCGCCGACCATGAAGGGCAAGATCGGCGAGAACCTGCGGGCGGCGCTGGAGCGGCTGCCGCTGAACCGCGAGCTGGTGACCATCCGCACCGACGTGGAGCTGGACGCCAGCCCGACCATGCTGGCCCTGCGCGAGCAGGACGTGCCGGAGTTGACCGAGCTGTATGCGCGCTACGGCTTCACCCAGGCGCTGAAGGAGCTGGGTGCACCGCTGCCGGCGCCGACGGCCGCCAGCGAAGCAACGCCAAGCCTGCGCGGTACGGCAGCAGGCTTTGCCCGCGGCAGCGCCGAGGCACCGGCAGCGGGCACGCTGGATCCGGCGCTGGCCGCGCCAGGTGAATACGAGACCGTGCTGACCGCCGAGCAGCTGCAGGCCTGGGTCGAGCGCCTGCAGCAGGCGGACCTGATCAGCTTCGATACCGAAACCGATGCGCTGGACGCGATGCGTGCGCGCCTGGTCGGCGTCAGTCTGGCGGTCGAGCCGGGCAAGGCCGCCTACATTCCGGTCGGCCACGATTACCCGGGTGCGCCGGCCCAGCTGCCGATGCAGCAGGTGCTGGATGCGCTGCGCCCGATGCTGCAGGACCCGGCGAAGAAGAAGCTGGGCCAGCACGGCAAGTACGACCTGCACGTGCTGCGCCGTCACGGCGTGGACGTGCAGGGCTACCACGACGACACCATGCTCGAGAGCTTCGTGCTCAACTCCACCGCCACCCGCCACGACATGGATTCGCTGGCCCTGCGTTACCTGGGCTACAGCACCATCAAGTTCGAGGACGTAGCCGGCAAGGGCGCCAAGCAGATTCCGTTCTCGCAGGTGGGCATCGACGAAGCCAGCCGCTATGCGGCCGAGGACGCCGACATCACCTTGCGCCTGCACCGCGCGCTGCAGCCGCAGCTGCTGGCCGAACCGGCACTGGACAGCGTGTACCGCGACATCGAGATGCCGCTGGTGCCGGTGCTGACCAGCATCGAAGCCAACGGCGTGCGGGTCGACACCGACGAACTGCGCCGGCAGAGCCAGGACCTGTCCTCGCGCATGCTGGCGGCGCAGCAGAAGGCCACCGAACTGGCTGGGCGCAGCTTCAACCTGGATTCGCCCAAGCAGCTGCAGGCGGTGCTGTTCGACGAGCTGAAGCTGCCGGCGGTGGTGAAGACCCCGAAGGGCCAGCCCAGCACCAATGAAGAGGCACTGGAGGCGATTGCCGACCAGCACGAGCTGCCGCGCGTGATCCTGGAGTACCGCGGGCTGGCCAAGCTGCGCAGCACCTACACCGACAAGCTGCCGGAGATGGTCAACCCGGACACCGGCCGCGTGCATACCAGCTACCACCAGTCCGGCGCCGCCACCGGCCGCCTGTCCTCGTCGGACCCCAACCTGCAGAACATCCCGATCCGCACCGAAGATGGCCGCCGCATCCGCCGCGCGTTCATCGCCCCGGAGGGCTTCCAGCTGCTGGCCGCCGACTACTCGCAGATCGAGCTGCGGATCATGGCCCACCTGTCCGAGGACCCGGGCCTGGTGCGTGCCTTCGAGCAGGGCGCCGACGTGCACCGTGCCACCGCCGCCGAGGTGTTCGGGCGCACGCTGGAGGAGGTGACCCCGAACGAGCGCCGCGCTGCCAAGGCGATCAACTTCGGCTTGATGTACGGCATGAGCGCCTTCGGCCTGGCCCGCAACCTGGGCATCGACCGCGGCCAGGCGCAGGACTACGTGGCGCTGTACTTCAGCCGCTACCCGGGCGTGCGTGACTTCATGGAGCGGATGCGCCAGCAGGCCCGCGACCAGGGCTATGTGGAGACCCTGTTCGGCCGCCGCCTGTACCTGAACGACATTCATGCACGTAACCAGGGCCTGCGCGCCGGTGCCGAGCGTGCTGCGATCAACGCGCCGATGCAGGGCACCGCCGCCGACATCATCAAGCGCGCGATGGTGGACGTGGACCAGTGGCTGCGCGACAGCGGCGCACCGGCACGGATGATCCTGCAGGTGCATGATGAACTGGTGTTCGAAACCGAAAGCAGTTTCGTTGAAGACTTGCGTTTGCAGGTGGTGGAGCGCATGTCGCAAGCGGCCAAACTGCGCGTGCCGCTGGTGGTCGATACCGGCATCGGCAACAACTGGGACGAAGCACACTGAGGGTGTTTCAGGCCGAAAACGACGTGAATTCGTTCATTCGTCAGAGGTTTCTGACTCGATCATGAATGTTGCCCTGATCGAGGTTCATTAAATTGGGCCCCTTCACGAACCGTTAGTGTTCGGAGTGCTTCTATAACTCTCGACAGGCGCAACGCCTGTTGTGGATCTCTCCCATCCCCTGGAGCAGATCTCGGAACGGGGACTCCTCCCCAAGTGCCCGTTCCCCGGCCCCGTTGACCTCCCCCTGGTCAGCGGGGCTTTTTATTTGTGCCGTTGCCAGACGCCATGGCCTGCGCCACGCTGGGCCACCGCTCCGCAGGGGAAGACCATGCCCGACCTGTTCGCACTGGCAATGCCGTGGTGGGAGTTCATCCTGCGCGCGGTGGTGGTCTATGTCGTGGTGCTGGGCATGGTCCGGCTTGGCGGCAAGCGGGCTCTAGGGCAGATCACGCCGTTCGACGTGCTGTTGATCGTGCTGCTGGGCAATGCGGTGCAGAACGCGCTGCTGGGCACCGATACCTCGCTGGGCGGTGGCCTGCTGCTGGCCGCAACCCTGATCCTGCTCAACTATGGGGTAGGCTGGGTGAGTACCCGCAGCCGGCGGATCGAGCGCCTGGTTGAAGGAGAACCCGTGGTGATCGCGCGTGATGGGCGCCTGTTCGACGCCGTTCTGCGTCGCGAGCAGGTCACGCGTGCCGATTTCGAGGCCGCCATGCGCCAGCAGGGCGGCCTGGGCGTGAAGGATGTCGAGCTGGCCCTGCTGGAGATCAACGGGCACATCACCATCATTCCGAGGAAGAGCACCTGACCTTGTAGAGCCGAGCCTCAGGGCGCGGCTTCGGCCTTCAGTGCCGGCCAGTTGCGGGTGGCGTCCACATCACAGGCCACGTGCGTGCCTTTGCCATCCTTCGCGCAGATCGCAGCCATGGCTTGCGGGATCTTCGGGTCTGCGGTGTGCGAATACACCGCTGCCAATGCCAGGCACCCTTCGCGCACACCCGCGCCGCACAGCGTCTCGAAGTAGGGCAGCGACGCGGCCCATTTTTCGGACTCGAACAGCGCTTCGCCGGCCACCTTGCAGCCGAGCAGCTTGCCATCGGTGCAGCAGGCCTTTGCGCCGTCCTTGCGGGCCAGGGGCGGGCAATCCAGCGGCAGCGGGATCTCCACGAAGGCCACCGGCGGCGTGCAGGTGGCATTGCCTGTGGCGGGCTTGCGCTCGTAATAGGCGAAGCGGTTGCCGCCGTCGACGCTGGCCAGGTTTCCGTTCTTCAGCGGCTGCAGTACGAAGTCGCTGCCGACATCGCGACGGATGAAAATGCGGCCGTCATGCAGGCGCGCGCGCATGCGCTGGTCGCGACCCTCGGCCTCAACCAGGCCGCCATCGAGGAAGCGCAGCTGCGAGAGCACGCCGTATTCGGCTTCAAAGCTGCCACAGGGCAGTGCGGTGGCCGGCACCGGGGCCAGTGCAGCGGCCGGTGCGGTGGCCAGGCTGGCAAGTGCCTTGGCGCGGCCGCAGGCCACGCCGTCCGCGCGCTGCGCGCACGACAGCTGCAGTGCTTCGTGGGCCTGTGAAAGGCGTCCACCACTCCACAGCACCTCGGCAACGTCGGCGCAGAAGGTCTCGCCGTGCTGCTGCCGGCACAATGCGGCCAGCTCATCGAGCTGCGCCGACGGCAACGCAGGGTCGACCGCATGCTGCAGCCCGAGCAGGGACTTGCCGATCATCTCCAGCCCGATCACCTCGGCGATCGCCCGGCAGCCCTCGGCGTTGAAGGATGCGGAATCCTCCTTGCAGATCTCCGGTTTCGGCGGCTCGGCTCGTGCAGGCGCGGGGGCTGCGTCCTTGGCCCGCTGCTGGTAGGTCTCCAGCAACCGCATGCAGGCTGCGCCCACGCCCTCGGCACACCAGGCGTGCAGTTTCACGGGTGCGGCCTCCGGCAGCGCCTCCAGGCACTCGGAGGTGTTCATCACGCAACCGTCTTCGATGGGCTCCGGCATCGTCTTGCAGGCGGCGGCGTGCTCACGGGTGAACTCGCGATAGGGCGTGCTGATCGTGCGGTCGTTGTCCGAGAAGTACCAATTTTCCAGCTGGCCCGTGGACAGGTTGCCGGTACCCAGCACGTCCTCCTGGCGGGCGATGCGCAGCTCCTCTGTCGCCTGGTAGGGGCCGGACAGGAAGCCGTGGCCTTCGCTCTCGAGGGTCAGCGTGGTGTTGCCGCTGCTGTCCCTGTAGGTGCCGCAGGCCATCGACTGCGCGGCGGCCGGCAGGCTGGCCGAGGCCAATGCAAGCAACAGCAGGGAGCGCCAGCCCGCAGCGCGGGGGCGAAGGGAAACAGCAGCAGGCATGGGGTCATCCTTGAAAGAAGTGGGGCAGGGCCTGTCCGGTGCGGGGCGCACCGCAGGCGGGGAAGGCGCCACGCGTCAGGCGTGGCGCCGGAAGATCAGAGCCAGTCGCGCGGCACCAGGTAGTCGGCCAGGCGCGCCTCGGCGCTGCCGGCCTCCGGGCTGAAGCCGTATTCCCAGCGCACCCGCGGCGGCAGGCTCATCAGGATGCTCTCGCTGCGGCCACCGCTCTGCAGACCGAACAGCGTGCCGCGGTCATAGACCAGGTTGAATTCCACATAGCGGCCGCGACGGTACAGCTGGAACTCGCGCTCGCGTTCGCCATGCGCGGTGTCCTTGCGCTGCTGCACGATCGGCAGGTAGGCCTGAAGGAAGCCATCGCCGACCGCACGCAGGTAATCGAAATCGCGCTCGAAGTCGCCGTGCAGGTCGTCGAAGAACAGGCCGCCAACGCCACGCGTTTCATTGCGGTGGCGCAGGAAGAAATACTCGTCGCACCAGCGCTTGTGCGCGGCATAGCGTTCCTCGCCGAACGGCGCACACAGGTCGCGTGCGACCCGGTGCCAGTGCTGCACGTCTTCGTCGAACGGATAGAACGGCGTCAGGTCGAAGCCGCCACCGAACCAGCTGGCCACCACTTCACCGTCGCGTTGCGCCTGGAAGAAGCGCACATTCGCGTGGGTGGTCGGCACGTAGGGGTTGAGCGGGTGGAACACCAGCGACACGCCGGTGGCGCGCCAGGAGGCGCCGGCCAGTTCCGGGCGGTTGGCCGAGGCCGATGGCGGCAGGCGGCTGCCGGCCACGTCGGAGAAGCCGATGCCGGCCTGCTCGAACACCGCACCGTCACGCAGCACGCGGGTGCGCCCGCCACCGCCCTCGGCCCGCTGCCACAGGTCTTCCTGGAAGCGGGCCTGGCCATCGACGGCCTCGATCGCCGCACAGATGCGGTCCTGCAGGTCGGTGAGGTAGGCGCGCACGCGCTCGAATTCGTTCATGGCGCGTACTTTACCGCAGGGCCCGGCCGAAGCTGCGGGCAGGCCCTGGCCGGCTCAGCGCTTGCGGTTGGAATTGCGCGGTACCGGAGTGTCGTCCACCGCCGCCTCATCAACCGCCTTCTGCAGGGCACCGCCCAGCGTGATCAGCTCCCAGTTCTGGGTTTCGAGCACGTCGCAGGCCACATGCAGGCCGCTGCGGTCGGCCTTGCACAGCTGTTCCAGGATTCGACGCGCGTCCACCTCCGCACCGTTGCCTTGTGCGGTGACCAGATTCTCGCAACCCTCGCGGACACCGGCACGGCAGACCGTGGTGTAGTGCTCGACGGCCTGCAGCCAGTGCCCGGACAGCGCAAGACGGTTGCCGAGAATGTTGCAGCCCTGCAGCTTGCCCTGCGCGCAGCAGGCGTCGGCACCGTCCTCGTTGGTCAGTGCCAGCGGGCAATCCTGTGGCAGTGGCAGCACCCTGAACTGCTTCGGCGCACTGCACCGGGTCGGGCCCTCCCCGGTGGGGACGAACACCTGGAAGCGGGTCCAGTTATCCAGGCCCAGCAGCTGCCCGCCGGGCAGCGGGCGCAGCACGAAGTCGCCGTCCCGGTCGTGGTGGATGCGGATGTCGCCCGCTTCGACGCGCGCGCGAAGATGGCTGCTCCAGCCCACACCGACCAGGCCGGCATCGCCGAAATCCAGCGTGTCCATCAGGCCGCCGTCGGACCGGTAACTGCCGCAGGGCAGGACCGTTGCCGGCTGCGGCTGCAACGATGCACCCACCGCCTGCAACGCCGGCAGGCGCTCGCAGGTGGCGGTATCGTTGCCGGGTGTGCAGGCCGCAGCCAGGGCCTGCACCGCCTGCAAGTGGTCTCCTGCCTCCCAGGAAAGTTCAGCCACGCGGGTGCAGAAGCCGCCATGGGATACCTCGCGGCACAGCCGCAACAACTGTTGCCGCCGCTCGGCCGGAATGATCACCGGCACGGTCGGCGCCGTCATCGTCACCATGGCTTCGGTCATGGCTGCCGTCATCGCCGCCTTGACCAGCTGCTCCTGCACTGCGGGGTCGGCCTCGAGTGCGGCGGCACACGCCGCGGTTCCCTGTTCGAAGCCACCGTCGTCACAGGCGGCGGGGAGCTTGATGCCGGACAGGGCGGCGTCGAGCGCTGCCTTTGCCAGGGCAGGATCGGCCGCGACCGTGGGTTTGGCCTCCTCGTGCCAACGATCAGCCAGTTGCAGGCACATGCCGGGCACGCCTTCCCGGCACCCTGATTCCAGCGCGGTCGGGGTGGCTTCGCGACGGTTGTCCAGGCACGCCGCCGCATCGGCCAGGCAGCTGCCTTCAGCCGGCGCGGCGGCTGCGGCGCACTGTGCAGGGGCCTGCAGGATGTAGACCGTGCCATCCACCTCGACCGTCCGGCCACGATCGCGCACCTGCAGCGCGCTGGGCAGGCCGTACTCCAGGTTCACCAGTTGCAGCTTTCCGTCGATCTGCTGGAACGCGACCGGAGAGGGCGCACTGCCGAAGTGTTTCTGCTCGCCGCGGTTTGGCGAGCTGATGCGCAGCGTACCGCTGCCTTCGTCGGCCTTGAACATGCCGCATTGCGGTGACTGTGCGGCGGCCATCGGCGCGGCCAGCAGCAGTGCCCAGGCCAGCCAGCGGCGGCGCGGTGCGGGTGAATGCATGTCGTCTCCTTGACGATCGAACGGAAAACTCCAAGCGCTACGGCGAACCACGGCCCTCGCGCGGGGGCGTGCATTGTGCCGTGCCGGGCACCGGCTGGTAACGCTGATATCCCGTCTGCGCATCCATACCAAGCAGGTCGCCATTGCCGAGCTGACGCAGCACAAGGTTTTCGCCGTTCTGCCGCAGGTGGATCGCGCCGTCATGCAGACGGCCACGCGCGCCATCGCCGAAGTCGAGCCTGTCGATCACGCCACCGTCGGCCTGATAGCGGCCGCACGGCACCTGCTGGGCCGGGACGAGGCGCAGGTCCGCGCCGAGATCGCGCAGCGGTGCGATGCGTTCGCAGGCACTGATGCGGCCTGCATCGCAGACCACCTGCAGGGCCTGCACCGCCAACGCGGGTTCCAGCGCGATCAACTGCTGTTCGGCCACTTCGACGCAGAAGCGACCACTGCGGTGCTGCAGGCACAGCTGCTGCAGACGATCGCGTGCAGCGGCCGGAAGCGGTGAATCCAGTGCGTCTTCGTCTTCCTGTTGCAGGCGTTCACCCACCCGCTGCATCGCGGTGGCCAGCGCATCACCGGTCAGCGCCTCGCAGGCCTGCGGGTCATGCTCGGGCGTGTGTTCGCGGCAGGCGGACGGGCGCTCGAAGAGGGCGGCGCCGGTGTCACCAGCGGCTGCGGCATTGCCATCGCGCAGTTGTCGCAACAGCGCCGAGCAGCCTGCGCCAACGCCTTCGCTGCACGCGCGCTGGGCCTGGCCGGGAGAGGCCGTGGGCAGCTGCGCAATGCAGTGGCTGCCGGCGGCGCGACAGCTGCCGTCCATCGTGCTGGGCTCGACGGTGCAGGCACGGGACTGGCGCAGCGTGTAGGTCACCACCCCGTCGTCCTCGATGCGCTGGCCATCGGCACTGATCCGGATCGGCTCCGCCACGCCATCGTCGAGCATGACCAGGCGCGTCTGCGCCGCACTGCGATCAATCCACAGCGGCTGAGGCTCGCTGCCGTCAGCGTGGTGGTAGCCGCTGCTGGGGGTGGTGAACACCAGCGCCATGCCGCCATCGGCGCTGCGGTATTCGCCACACTGCAACGCGTCGGCGCCGGCTGGCAGCGCGGCGAACAGCAGCAGTGCAGGGAGAAGAGCCAGCAAGCGCATGCGACGGTCCTTGTCGTGCGGGAAAGGGGGACTCAGTGGAAACGCGCGCGGATGTCCGGCCGCAGCAGGCGCCAGGCCAGCCAGCCCTGCAGGCCGAGGAACACAAATGACATGGCCACCACGGTCAGCGTGATCAACCAGCGTTTCAGATGGAGTTCCTGCTGCAGGAGGGCGTCGTCGGAGAGAAACGGGATGACGTCACGCATGAACACGTCCAACCAGCCGGCGATCGCAAAGTTGGTCAATGCGCTCAGCAGCAGGATCACCACAAAGCTCCACAGGCCCCAGCTGCGCTCGCGCAGCAGGCCCCAGCTGGCCAGGGCCGAGGCCAGGCACAGCAGCGCGACGATCAACGACGCGGCCACCGGATGCGCCAAAAGCCAGATCAGGCTGTGCAGGTGCTGGTCTTGCACTTCCCTCTCAACCAGATGCCAGATCGGAAGGTTGTGCAGCGGCCACAGCAGCAGTCCCTGCATCACGAAGTAGACCGTGAGCAGCAGTGACAGCCAGAACGAGGCCTGTGCGATCGGGCGCACCCAGGCGTGATATGCCGGCTGGACCAGCGAAGGAATCGGCGGGATCGACATTGACATCCGGTGTCCTTGCAATCGGTGCCCGCGCGGTCAGCGGGCCGTCACCCGGGTGGCGACCGCCGGCAGGATATGGTGTTCGCTCAAGGGTGCCAAGGGCAGGCCATGCGGCGGTTGCAGCGGCACCCAGGCCAGTTCGGCGATCTCGGCGCGCGCCTGCGGCGTGCCGTGCACCTGCACCCACCAGGCCTGTGCCTGTACGCGCTGGCCAGGCTCATTCACCGCCCAGTCCTCGAACGTGCCCAGCGCAGCCGCTGAAGCCGTACGCAACTGCACGCCCAGCTCCTCGTCCAGCTCGCGGGCCAGCGCCTGCAGAGGCGCCTCGCCGGGTTCGGGCTTGCCGCCCGGCTGGATGAAGCGGCTGGCGCCCTGCTTGCGCACCACCAGCGCCTGGCCGCGGTCATCCAGGATGACCGCGGCCACGATGTGGATCGTGGCCGCGGCGTTGCTCACTTCAGGTTCTGCTCGAACAGCTTGAGGATGCGCTTGTACTGGTCCAGCCAGGAATCGGCACGGGTGTAGCCGTGGCGTTCCAGCGGGTACGGTGCGATCGACCAGTTGTCCTTGTGCAGTTCGATCAGGCGCTGGGTCAGGTTCACCGAGTCCTGGAAGAACACGTTGTCATCCATCATGCCGTGGGCGATCAGCAGGTTGTCCTGCAGGTTCTGCGCGTACTCGATCGGCGAGGACACGCGGTACGCCTCCGGATCGATGTCCGGGGTGTTGAGGATGTTGCTGGTGTAGCCGTGGTTGTACTGGTGCCAGTCCACCACCGGGCGCAGCGCGGCGCCGGCCTTGAAGGTGCCCGGCGAGCGGAACAGCGCCATGAAGGTCATGAAGCCGCCATAGGAACCACCGTAGATGCCGGCGTGGTCGCGGTCACCCTGCTGGGTGTCGACCAGCCAGTCCAGGCCGTCCTTGTAGTCTTCCAGTTCCGGGTGGCCCATGTTGCGGTAGATCGCCGTGCGCCAGTCGCGGCCGTAGCCCTCGCTGCCGCGGTAATCCATGTCCAGCACGATGTAGCCCTTCTGCACCAGCAGGTTGTGGAACATCTGCTCGCGGAAGTAGGCCGGGTAGCGCTGGTGCACGTTCTGCAGGTAGCCGGCGCCGTGCACGAACATCACGATCGGGTACTTCTTCCCCGGTTCCTTGTTTTCCGGTTCGTAGTACTTGGCCCAGACCACGCCGGCACCGTGCTTGGACGGCACTGCCACCAGCTTCGGCTGGATCCACTGGCGCGCCTTGTAGTCGGCGGTGCGGGTGTCGGTCAGCACGCGTGTCTGGCCACCGGCACTGGGCAGCACGGCCAGCTGCGGCGGCAGGTAGGCGCCGGAGTAGCGCACCAGCAGCTGCTGGCCGTCCGGCGACAGCGAGAAGTCTTCCACGCCGTTGAGGCTGGTCAGCTCGCGCACCTGGCGGCTGCCGGTGTCGACCGCGCAGACTTCGTAGTCATGTGGCGCCTGCTGGTTGCACAGGAAGTAGAAGCCCTTGCCATCGGCCGACGGCACCGGCGCCGAGGTTTCCCACTTGCCGCTGGTCAGCGCCTGCGGCTTTGCGGTACCGGCCTGGGTGTACAGGTGCGAGAAGCCCGATTCCTCCGACAGCAGCCACAGCGTGCGGCCATCGGCCATCCAGCCGAAATCGTTGAAGCCCCAGTTGATCCAGGCGTTGTCGGTCAGGCGGTGGCGGTTCTGCACGCGGCCGTCGGCAGCGTTGACGCTGATGATCCAGCGGTCCTTGTTGTCGTTGGCACGCAGCATCACCGCAGCTTGCTGGCCGTCGGCGCTCCAGCGGATGCCACCGCCCATGAAGTCGCTCATCACCTGCAGGCTGCGCTCGCCCTTCAGCGCGTCCTTGCCGGCCTTGCGGCGCAACTCGGCCAGCGGATCGGTGCCGATGCCCGGCAGGCCAGCCAGCGAAACCTTCTCGGCCTTGCCGGTGCGCACGTCCACGTACCACAGGGTATGCGGTTCGAAGCCGTTGCGGCCGACGCGGGTGCGGGTGTCTTCGGTTTCCTCGTAGCCCGATTCGGTCACGTACAGCGGCATCTTGCCGCCACGGCCGTCATCGAAGTCCTTCGGCTTGGTCACCACGATCAGGTGGGTCAGGTCCGGCGACAGCACGCTGTCGGCGATCTCCACGTCGGCGCCCAGGTACACCGGGCCCGGCGCGCGGGTCGGGTCGGCCTGGCGCCAGCGCTGGTCCTGGTCCTTCAGTGCTTCGCGCTGGTCACGGTCGCGGCGCAGGGTTTCCAGCGTGCGCAGCTGCTGGTCGCGCAGCACGTCGGCCTTCGGTGCCGTGCGCGGATCCTTCTCGGCCTTCAGGCTGGCCACCTGCTGCACGCCGCTGGCGGCGGTCCAGTGGAACCAGTTCTGGCCGACGCGCCAGATCACGCCGTTGTCGGCGGCGAAGTTCACGTTGCCCGCGCGCTCGTTACTGCGGGTCAGCTGGGTCAGCGCGCCGCTGCGCAGGTCGCGCACGAACACGTCGCCATTGCGCACGAAGGCGCTGCGGCTGCGGCTGCGGTCGTAGACCGGCTCGGCCACGTCCAGGGTGCCGCGCTGGTCATCGGCGACCTGCGCGGCCACGCCACCGGCCAGCGGCTGGCGGAAGGTATCGCGCACCGGGCTGCCGCTACGCTTGAGCTGGTATTCCACCTGCTGGCTGTTCCACGACCACCAGGCCTTCTCGACCGGCGGACCGATCCAGTCCGGGTCGGCCATGGCCTGTTCGATGGTGATCGGCGTCGGCGCGGCATGCGCAGCCGGTGCGGCCAGCACGGCCGACAGCAGGAGGGACAGGGGCAGCACTCGGGACATGGGCGGACGGCACCAGAAGAGGAAACCGGCCAAGGGTACCAGCCGCCCCGGCCCGGGGCAGGGGCCACAGGTCATGGCAGCGGGATTGGCAAAGTGGTGCAACCGGTTGCCGTGGTCGCGCATCCATTCTCCTGAACCCGCATCATCCACCGAACAGGAGTCCGACCATGCAGGAACTGATCCCGATCACCCTCTTCATCTGCATCGCCTACGCGATCCATGCCATTGCCGATGCCCGCGCCCGCAGCAAGCTGGTGGCTCCGCACGTGCCGGAGGAAGTGATCCGCTCGCTGGCGGTACTGGAAGAAGAACGCCGCCGCCAGGGCGCGCTGCGCTGGGGCATCAGCCTGGTCAGCCTGGCCGTGGCAATGGGCCTGCTGGAGGCGATCGGTGCACGCGAACTGACCTTCGGCGCCGCCGCCGCGATGGTCGGCAGTGCCGGCCTCGGCCAGCTGCTGGCCTGGCACTTCACCCGTCCTGCCGCACGCAAGGGCTGAGCCGGCCCATGCCATGGGCACAGGGGGCGCTCCATAGATGAGCCTGCTCGGCGAAGCATTGTCGGCACTGCGGGGCCATCGCCGCCACGATACGGCGGCGACGGCGGCACCCATCGAACCGCTGGATGCGGACCAAGCCTTGGTGCGGGCCATCATCGACGGCTCGCAGGCGGCCTTCGCGAAGCTGGTGGAGACCCACCAGCGCACCTGCGCGCATGTGATCGGGCGCATGGTGGGCGACCGTGATCAGATGGCCGACCTGCTGCAGGAAACCTTCCTGGCCGTGTTCCGCCAGCTGCACCGGTTCCGCTTTGAATCCTCGCTGCGTACCTGGGTTTCACGGGTGGCTTACACCACGGCGTTGCAGCACCTGCGCCGGCGACGGCTGGAGGCGCAATGGATGGTGGCGGTGGAAGTACCCGAGGAACTGGGTATTGGCGATGAAGGGCCGGGGCCGGCTGAACTGAGCGAGGCGCTGCAGGCTGGTCGCCATCTTGGCGCGGCACTGGAACGGCTGAGTGCACCGCAGCGGCTGATCGTCGGCCTGCATTACCTGGAGGATTTCGATCTGGCCGAGATCGAACAGGTGACCGGGCTGGCACGCGGTACCATCAAGAGCCACCTGTACCGCGCGCGCCAGGTCCTGAAGCAGGAACTGACGCGGCATGCCACCGCTGGAGAACTGCTGTGAACCCACCGACCGACCCTCGCGATGCGGAAGAGCGCGCGCTGGCGCAGGCGTTGCGTGAGCAGGCGCAGCAGGAACAGACACCGGATGTGAGCGAGGCGCTGCAGAAGCGCATCGCCGCTGAGTCGCGCGACAGTGGCGTGGGGTATGTGGTGGTGCAGGTGGTGTTGCTGGGGGCGTTGGTGGCAGGGGCTGTCTGGTACTTCTGGCGCTGACAGGACGTGGTGATGCGTTAGACGCATTCTGCGTGGTCTGCAGGACCAATGACCTGGAATGAGGACTCGTGAAACTCGCGAGCTTCATCAAGATGTGGTGATTAGCGCCATGACGAGTCGTGATCGCGCCGCCAATCGTAGGCTGATGTTGCCGACAATGATTCTGAGCTCTCAACCATCTTGAGGATAGTTGCAGAGTTCCATTCCGCTATTGAGGTTCATGTGCGTCCTGGGGAACTCTCGGTCGTCGGCAATCGCTGACGCAGGTCATAGCTGGGGAGGCTTGGACCTGTTCGCGTTCCATCAACTTCAACGGAGATGAGTCATGTCGAAGATCGACAAGTCTGTGCTGCCCGTGCATTCAGCCCGTATCTGGCCACCCTTGGCGATCCAGTGAGAAGCAGGGATCTGCTCCTGCGTGGGATGCCGATCGCGTCTGTCTAGGCACAGGGTCAACTCCATGGAGGGTGTGTGATCTTCTATTACGTTTCTCTGTCGCTTAAGCGCTTTCGGCAGCGCCTCCGGATGCACATTGCCGTCGCTCTCATGCTCGGTGCGGGAGTGGGAACCGCCATGGTGATGCTGTCCATTGTGCTGCAGGCATCCTCCGATCCGGTCCCGGGACGCAGCGGGTCGCTCTTCCGTCCACACCTGGACGTGCGCCCGGGAGCACAGCACGCGGCGGCACCTGATCCTGGGCAGGGGTTGACCTGGCCTGATGCCAAAGCCCTGCTGGACCAAGGGTATGCCTGGAATCAGGCGGCCATGGCCGGTGGTGCCGTGACCCTGCTGAAACCCGGGCAATCAAGCGCCCGGCTGCGTGCCAGATACGCAACGTCAGGAGTGTTCGGCGTGCTCGGGATCACTCTGGTGCAAGGGCGATCGTGGACGGCGGAGGAAGGGCAGGCCGGAAGTCGGATCGCTGTGCTGTCACGGGCACTCGCAGCGGTCGAGTGCCCGGCCGGATGCATCGGTCATCCGCTGGAGCTGAGCGGGCGCACATACACGGTTGTCGGCGTGGCGGAGGACTGGCATCCGGTGCCGATGTTCCAGGGAGACGTGACCCGTCGTCCTTTCGCGGAACCCGATCAGATCTATCTACCGGTTGAAACTGCCATTGCGGACGGATTGACCGTGGTCGACGGCGTGGCGGTCTGGGGCGGTGGGGAGGGAGTGGACCTTGCTGGCCCGCAGGCGTCCTGGCTGCAACTGTGGACATGGTTACCGACAGTGGATGACGTGTCTGGATACCGCGCGATGCTGAACGCGTACGCGCAAGCCCGGGATCTGCAGGTTGACCCGGACAGCGATCAGGTCGGGCTCTGGCCGCTGATGGCGTGGCTGGACCGACAGGGGCTGGTCCCTGAACGCACCCGGACACAGCTTCATCTGGCACTGCTTCTGCTGGTGGTCTGCATCGTCAATGCAGCCGCGCTGCTGGGATTCAGCCTGGGCGCGCGCCGTCGCGAGCTTGCGATACGTCGCGCGCTGGGTGCCCGGCGGAGGGATGTTTTTGCCCAGCTCATGTGGGAATGCGCATCGTCGGGATTGGCCAGTGCTGCGTTGGCGGCCATTGCGTATGCGGTGGGCATGCGGCTGGTGGCGACAGGGGAGGTGCTTCCGTCGGCCATCACTACGCTGGACCCCGCGTCCGTACTGATGGCAGCCGGGGTTGGGTTCGCGACAGCGCTGTTGTGCGCGTTCATCCCCGCGCTGGAAGTCTGCCGGAGCGGATCGCTGTCGCGGTTGTTTGCAAAGGGAGCGGCGTGAAATGCTGGATTCAATGCAGGAAGTCCGCAACCACCTGGGCCGCGCGTCGCTGCTGTTTGTACAGGCCGCACTGGCCAGCCTGGCCTGCGCCTTTGCCCTGCAGTCTGCCGCAGATGGTTTCTCACGATTGAACACGCGGGGCATCGAGGGAGCACAGGCGATCGGTGTCATCCGGGTCTCCGATATCGAAGAGAGGGTGGCGCCTTCGTTGGTGCGATCGGACCTCTCCGCCATCCAGCTCCCTGGCGTCCGGCAGGCGGTCGCCAGCGATTCGGTTCCGTTCGGAGGCAGGGCTCATCATTACGGTGCATGCACCAGTGATGCAGCCATGGCACACGCCATGGCGGCTGGCAGCAGCGACGTGGCAGGCTGTGATCGCATTCCCGTGATAACCGCCAGCCCAGGCCTGTTGACGATGCTGGGGACACAGGTGGTGAAGGGGCGTTTGCCGGCAGACCATGAGGCGACCGACGGCGCGCCGGTCGTGCTGATCAGCGAGGCATTGGCCGTCCATCTGTTTGGCTCGGAGAGCGCCGTGGGTCGTCAGCTGTACTTCGGGCCGGGAAGCAGCAGGGTGATCGTGGGTGTGTTCTCGTCCATCGTCGGGCCTGCGCCAAGTGGAAACGATCGGGACTCGCAGTGGGCGCTGTTTCCCGGTTTTCCAACCGGTGCGAGCCGCTATTACCTGATCGGATCCCACGCGGAGGTGGATCGCGTGTTGCTTGACCGCACCGTTGAGGCGCTGCGGCAGCCCTATCGCGTCGTGAATCCGACAGGCGTTGACACGTTGGCCGGATATCGCGATGCCTACCTTCGTGCAGACCGCTTCACGACGGCCATGCTCGCTTTCATGGCAGCGGTGGTCCTGGGTGTGCTGATGGCCGGCGTGTCCGGCGTGGTAGGCGCATGGCTGGAGCGTAGGCGGCGCTCCATCGGTATCCGTCGAACGTTGGGTGCGCGCGCATCGGTGATCTTCACGGAGATCATCTTCGAAGTCAGCATTTTCACCATTCCTGGCGCCGTGCTGGGCGCGTGTTTGCTGTACCTGTTCTGGTCGCCCGAGGAACGAAGCTCGATATCGTCGTGGCTGACAGGGTTGATGGCGTTCATGTTGGTGATGGTGGCGAGTCTTGCTGCCCTGCTGCCCCGTGCATGGCGAACGGTGCGGGAGGAGCCATTGGCGTTGTTGAAGCCGTTCTGATTCGTTCGCCCGTGAGCCCAGCTCCACCTGCGACAAAGTGAAGCAGCGCGTCACCCGGTCGCATCCCACCTTAACGAAATCCTCCTAAAGTGGTCCGGTATCCCACCGGTCACAGGCAGGAGGCGTCCCTTGGACGCGTTGTTGTTGTCCCGGATCCAGTTCGGATTCGTCATCAGTTTCCACGTGCTGTTCCCCGCCTTCACCATCGGTACGGCCAGCTGGCTGGCCTTCATCGAATGGCGCTGGCTGCGCACGAAGTTGCCCGTGTGGCGCGAGCTGTATTTCTTCTGGCAGAAGATCTTCGCGGTGTCGTTCGGCATGGGCGTGGTCAGCGGCATCGTCATGGCCTTCCAGTTCGGTACCAACTGGCCGCGGCTGAGCGAGGTGGCTGGCACGGTCATCGGCCCGCTGCTGACCTACGAGGTGCTGACCGCGTTCTTCCTGGAAGCCAGCTTCCTCGGCGTGATGATGTTCGGCTGGGGCCGGGTCTCGCCGCGCCTGCATTTCCTGTCCACCTGCATGGTCGCGCTGGGCACGCTGTTCTCCACGTTCTGGATCCTGTCGTCCAACAGCTGGCTGCATACACCGGCCGGCTACGAGATGGTCAACGGCATCGTGCATCCAGTCGATTGGTGGCAAGTGGTGTTCAACCCCTCGTTCCCCTATCGCCTGGCGCACATGGCGTTGGGCTCGTTCATCACCACCTGTTTCGTGATCGGTGGCGTGGGTGCGTGGTACCTGCGAAAGGGAACGCACGTGGAAGCGGGCCGACGCATGCTGATCGCAGCGGTGGGGTTCGCAGCACTGACCGTGCCGGTGCAGATCTTCGTCGGCGACATGCATGGCCTGAACACGCTCAAGCATCAGCCGATGAAGATCGCGGCGATGGAAGCGCACTGGCATGAAACCAAGGAAGGCGAGGGCGTGCCGCTGGTGGTCTTCGCGCTGCCGAACGAGAAGGAAGAGCGCAACGATTTCGAAGTGACCATCCCGAAGCTGGGCAGCGTGATCCTCACCCACAGCCTGGACGGCACCTTCGATCCTCTCACCTCGGTACCCGCCAGCGAGCGGCCTCCGGTGACGCCGGTGTTCTTCGCCTTCCGCATCATGGTCGGGCTGGGCACGCTGATGCTGTTGCTGGCCTGGGTGTCGGCCTTCCAGTTGTGGCGGAAGAAGCTGCTGGATTCGCCGTGGCTGCTGCGCGGCTGGAACTGGATGCTGCCCAGTGGCTTCATCGCGCTGCTGTCGGGTTGGTTCGTTACCGAGATGGGGCGCCAGCCGTGGGTGGTGTATGGCGTGCTGCGCACCGCTGATGCAGTGGGCCCGCAGAGCGCGTGGATGACCGCGCTGTCGCTGGGCGTCTACGTTGTTGGCTATGCCTTCGTGTTTGGCTGGGGCATCTGGTACCTGGTGAAGATCCTGCGCCATGGGCCGCAGCCGTACGCCGAGGGGCCGTCGCTGGACCACGGCAGCCATACCCCGGCACGCCCGCTGTCGGCCGCCGACGAACCGCTGGAGGAACGCTGACATGGACCTGATGACCTGGCTGCCGGTGGCATGGTTCGCGGTGATCGGCTTCGGCGTGCTGATGTACGTGGTGCTGGACGGCTTCGTGCTCGGCATCGGCATCCTCGCCCCGTTCGCCGAGGACGAGGAACAGCTGGACCTGATGATGAACACCGCCGCGCCGATCTGGGACGGCAACGAGACCTGGCTGGTGCTCGGTGGCGCCGGCCTGCTGGCGGCGTTCCCGAAGGCGTATGCGGTGCTGCTGTCGGCGCTGTACCTGCCGGTGCTGCTGCTGGTGGTGGCGCTGGTGTTCCGAGGCGTGGCGTTCGAGTTCCGCTTCAAGGCGCATCGTTCGCGCCGGCTGTGGAGCGTGGCGTTCGGCCTCGGTTCGCTGCTGGCGACCTTCGCCCAGGGCGTGATCCTCGGCACCCTGGTGCAGGGCATCCCGCTGGTGGACGGTGTCTATCAGGGCGGGCCGTTCGCCTGGTTCAGCCCGTTCGCGATGCTGACCGGCGCTGCGCTGGTCGCCGGCTACGCGCTGCTGGGCAGCACCTGGCTGATCCTGAAGACCGAAGGGCGCGTGCAGGCGCTGGCGCGGCAGATGACCCGGCCGCTGGTGGTGGCGGTGATCGCGGCGATGGGCCTGGTCAGCAGCTGGCTGCCGTTCCTCGATTCGCGGTTGATGGATCGCTGGTTCAGCGACGGCAACTTCTGGTGGCTGTCGCCGGTGCCGCTGCTGACCCTGGCGGTAGCCGCCGCGCTGTGGCGCAGTGCCACCCACCCGCGCCGTGACCTGCCGCCGTTCCTGCTCAGCCTGGCCCTGTTCGTGCTCGGCTTCCTCGGCCTGGTGCTGGGCATGTGGCCTTATCTGCTGCCACCGTCGATGACCCTGTGGCAGGCCGCCGCGCCGGCGTCGTCGCTGGGCTTCACGCTGGTCGGACTGGTCATATTGCTGCCGGTCATCCTCGGCTATACGGCGTGGTCCTACCGGGTATTCCGCGGCAAGGTGCACGCCGACACCGGTTACCACTGATCGATTGAAGACGGGGCCTGCGCTTGCCGGGCCCCGTGTTGGGGAATGTGAAACCTGCACACCCCGCGCGGGACGTGCTAGCGTGCGCTCCTTTCCGGCGGCCAGGGGGGCAGCCGGCGACGTCCTGGACGGACGCACGGCTGCAGGAACGGGGGGCCGCCGCGCGTCGCCGTAATGGCTCGTGCCTATCGTTCTCCCGTTGAAGCACCATCGCCAAATGATCGAATTTTCCATCGTCGACTGGGCCGCCTGGGCGCCCGGCCTGAGTGAGCGCAGCCAGTGGCTGGGCTGGGCCGATACGCCGTACCTGCCGCATGGCGGGGACACGCCGGCGCTGGCCGAAGTGCCGGCGATGCAGCGCCGTCGCATCGAGCGGCTGGGTCGTATGGCGATCCAGGCCGCGTGCTGGTGCGAGGACGGGCAGGGCGCCGACAGTGACGTCCCGCTGGTGTTCGCCAGCCGCCACGGCGACGTGGCCCGTTCGATGGACCTGCTGGGCGCGCTGGTCGGCGACCAGCCGTTGTCGCCGACCGGATTCGGCCTGTCCGTGCACAACGCGATCGCCGCGCTGTATTCGATCGCCCGCGGTCACCGCGGCAACTACCTGGCGCTGGCGGCGGGCCAGGCCACGGTGGAGACGGCGTGCCTGGAGGCCGTCGGCCTGCTGGCCGATGGCGCCCGCGAGGTACGGGTAGTGGTCTACGAGTCGCCACTTCCTGAAATTTACGCGACGTTCGCCGACGAACCTGATCCGTTCTTTGCATGGTGCTGGCGTTTGACCGCTCCGGCAGAGGGCCGGCCGACGCTGTCGCTGCAGTGGCAGCCGGCCGACGGCCAGGCCAGCACTGCGCCCGGCCTGCTGCCGCATGCGCTGGACCTGCACCGGTTCCTGTTGTCCGGCGCGCCGGCACTGGAACACGTGGCCCACGGCCAGCGCTGGTGCTGGAGCCGCCGTGGCTGAGCTGCTGCGCCGCCTCGACCATGCCTGGCGTGTGTTTGGCACCGGCCTCAGCTTCGTCGCGTTTGGCCTGGGCGGGCTGCTGCTCGGCGTTCTGGTGATGCCGGTACTGCTGCTGATGCGTGACCCGGTGGCGCGCCGCCGCCGCGCCCGGCGCGTGGTCCAGGTCGCGTTCGCCAGCCACCTGCGGCTGATGCGCGGGCTGGGGGTGATGACCTACGAGATCGAGGGCGGTGAGCGCCTGCAGCGCGACGGCCTGCTGGTGCTGGCCAACCACCCGACCCTGATCGACGTGGTCTGCCTGATCTCGCTGCTTCCCAACGCCGACTGCGTGGTCAAGCGGGCCGTGGCCTGCAACCCGTTCATGCGCGGTCCGGTACGGGCCGCCGGCTACATCGCCAATGACGATGGTGCCGGCCTGGTCGATGACTGTGTGGCCGCAGTACGCGCTGGAGGCACCCTGGTCATCTTCCCGGAGGGCACCCGCAGCGTGCCCGGACAGCCGCCGCGGCTGCAGCGGGGCGCGGCCAACATCGCCGTGCGCGGCCGCCTGGACATCACCCCGGTGCGGATCACCTGCAGCCCGCCAACGCTGACCAAGGGGCAGAAGTGGTATCGTGTCCCCTCACGTCGCTTTCACGTTCGGCTGCAGATCGGCGAAGATATCCCGATCGCGCCATTTCTGGCCGAAGACGACTCGCCAAGGGGGGATGCCTTGGCAGCCCGTCGCGTCACCGAGCACCTTTCTCGTTATTTCGACCTGTCTGGAGATCCGAACCGTGCAAGCACTTGAGCACGAGATCAAGGAATTGATCATTTCCTCCCTTTCGCTGGAGGACATCACGCCGGAGGACATCGATCCGACCGCGCCGCTGTTCGTCGAGGGCCTTGGCCTGGATTCGATCGACGCGCTGGAGCTGGGCCTGGCGCTGCAGAAGAAGTACGGTGTGAGCCTCTCGGCCGATTCGGAAGAAACCCGTCGCCATTTCTCCAGCGTGCGCGCGCTCGGCGAGTTCGTCGCCGCCCGCCAGTCGTAACGGTGCCAGGACCTGCCATGACCAAGAATGAACTGTTCGAACGCATCGTCAGCATCCTGACCGACAGCTTCGAGATCGAAACCGCCCGGATCACGCCCGAGGCCCGCCTGTACGACGACCTGGACATCGACAGCATCGATGCGGTGGACCTGATCGTGCAGCTCAAGCCGCTGCTCGGCCGCAACCTGCAGCCGGAAGCGTTCAAGGCCGTGCGTACCGTGCAGGACATCGTCGATGTGGTGCACAGGCTGCTGCCGGACCAGGCAGCCGCCTGACCGCAGCGCCGGCGGCTCCACCATGGCACGCGCACGCACGGTCGTGGTGGCTGCGATCTCGCTGGCCTACCCGGTACTGGTGTACCTGGCGATGGGCCGTTTCGAGCCACGCTGGCTGTCGCTGCTGCTGTTCACCCTGGCCCTGCTGCGCGCGCTGAGTACGCGCCAGCCGCTGTGGTGGGCCGCGGCCGCGGGCACCGGCCTGCTGGCGGTGCTGGCCACGGTACTCAACCAGGCCCTGCCGCTGAAGCTGTACCCGGCGCTGGTCAATGCAGTGATGCTGGCGGTGTTTGGCACCAGCCTGCGTTTCGGCCCGCCGCTGGTGGAACGCCTGGCACGGCTGCAGGAACCGGACCTGCCAGCGTTCGCAGTGGCCTATACCCGCCGCGTCACCCAGGTGTGGTGTGGCTTCTTCGTTCTCAACGGCAGCCTGGCCCTGCTGACCGCGCTGTACGCGTCGGACCGGGTCTGGATGCTCTACAACGGATTGTTGGCGTACGTGATGATGGGCGTGTTGTTCGCAGGTGAGTGGCTGGTGCGGCGGCGGGTGAAGGCGGCGCACGCGCATGGCTGAGTGGATTGCCCTGGACCGGCTGCTGCTGGAGGCGCGGCCGCAGCGCAATGTTGGCGTCTGCGATGGCGAGGTGATCGACCACGCTCGCTTCCGCCAGCGCGTGCTGGCCTGGCGCGCGGCCTTTGCGGCCGCCGAAGGCCGTGACTGGGCCCTGTATTTCGACGATGCCGTGGCCTTTGCTGCGGCGCTGTTCGGCGCCTGGCATGCCGGCAAGCGGGTGTTCCTGGCCGCCGACAACCTGCCGGCCACGCTGCAGGCGCTGCAGCCGCAGGTGAGCGGTTTCGCAGGCGACGTGTCCGTCGATTACCGCCCGCTGGCGGCGCTGGACGCCGCGCTGGACGACGAACTGCAGGCGCTGGACGAGCGCGCCTGCGAACTGTGCGTGTTCACCTCCGGCAGCACCGGCCAGCCGAGCGCGATCAGCAAGCGCATGGACCAGCTGGCGCGCGAGGTGGATGCGCTGCAGGCCGCGTTCGGCGCGCAGCTGGAAGGCGTGCAGGTACATGGCACGGTGTCCCACCAGCACATCTACGGCCTGCTGTTCCGCGTGCTGTGGCCACTGGCCGCCGGCCGCCTGATCCATCCACGCCGGTTCTTCCATGAAGACCTGGTGGGCGCGCTGGCCGGTACCGACACGGTGCTGGTGGCGACCCCGGCTCACCTCAAGCGCCTGCCCGAGCAGCTCGACTGGGCCAGCCTGCATGGCCGCCTGCGTGCGGTGTTCTCCTCCGGTGGCCCACTGCCGGAAGAAGCTGCACGCCAGGTACGGCAGTGGCTGGGCGTGGCACCGACCGAGGTCTATGGCAGCAGCGAGACCGGTGGTATCGCCTGGCGCCGCTGGGACGCCGACCTGCCGCCGTGGCAGCCGCTGCCGGGCGTGCAGTGGCGCATCGAGGATGGCTGCCTGGCCGTCGCCTCGGCGCATCTGGAAACCCTCGACTGGTGGCGCACCCAGGACCGCGTGGAAGCCTTGGCCGACGGCCGCTTCCGCCTGCTGGGCCGTGCCGACCGCATCGTCAAGATCGAAGAGCGCCGCGTTTCGCTGGATGCGCTCGAACGCGCGCTGCGCGAAGACGCCGAAGTGGACGACGTGCGCGTGCTGGTCCTGCCCGGCCAGCGCGAGCAGCTGGCGGCCGTGGTGGTGCCGGCCGACCTGGCGCTGCTGGAGGGCGGTGACGCCGCGCGCCGCGCGCTGGGCCAGCGCCTGGGCGCGCGCCTGGCACAGGCACATGACGCGGTCACCCGGCCGCGCCGCTGGCGGCTGGTGCCGACGCTGCCGATCAACGCACAGGGCAAGGTCACCCAGGTGGCGCTGGCAGCGCTGTTCCAGCCACTGATGCCGGTGCCGGTCTGGGACCGCCGCGACGCCGCCAGCGCCACCCTGCGCATGACCCTCGACCCGGCGCTGCGGCCGTTCCAGGGCCACTTCCCGCAGGCGGCGATCCTGCCCGGCGTGGCGCAGCTGGACTGGGCAGTGCGTTTTGGCCGCCAGATGTTCGCGATGCCGGCAGGGTTCCTGCGCATGGATGCGGTGAAGTTCCAGCATGTGGCCCGCCCGGGCGATGAGCTGACCCTGCAGCTGGACTGGGATGCCGCACGCAACGTGCTGGCCTTCCGCTACACCTCCAGCCACGGTGTGCATGCCAGCGGCAAGGTGGTCTTCGCCGATGCGGACTGATCCGGCCGTTGCCAGTGCCGCGTTCGCGCCACTGGTGGTGATCCCCGTCTACGACCACGAGCACGCCATCGCGGCGGTGGTCGACGGCGTGCAGGCCGCCGGCCTGCCGTGCCTGCTGGTCGATGATGGCTCGCATGAGGCGTGCGCGAATGCACTGCGCTCGCTGGCACAGCGCCAGGGCGTCGACCTGCTGCGCCTGGACATCAACCAGGGCAAGGGCGGGGCAATGCTGGCCGGTTTCGCCGAAGCCGGTGCACGTGGCTACAGCCACGTGCTGCAGATCGATGCCGATGGCCAGCACGACACCGCTGACCTGCCACGCTTCATCGAAGCGGCGCGCGCCCATCCCGAGGCGGTGATCTGCGGCATTCCGGCCTACGACGCCAGTGTTCCGAAGGCGCGCCTGTACGGGCGCTACGCGACCCACATCTGGGTCTGGATCAACACGCTTTCGCTGCACCTGCGCGACACCATGTGCGGCTTCCGCGTGTATCCGCTGCCGGCGGTGCTGCGCCTGATCGATGAAGAGACCATCGGCCGCCGCATGGATTTCGATACCGAGGTGATGGTGCGCCTGTACTGGCGGCAGCTGCCGGTCGAGCACCTGGCCACGCGCGTGACCTATCCCGCCGATGGCGTGTCGCACTTCGATGTGTGGCGCGACAACGTGCGCATCAGCCGCATGCATACCCGCCTGTTCTTCGGCATGCTCTGGCGCGCACCACGCCTGCTGTGGCGCCGCCTGCGGGGGCAGCACTGAGATGGCGACCGCGCAGGGTGCCCCGCACTGGGCCGACATCGGCGAATCGACGTCGGTGGCCGGCGTGCTGTTCCTGTGCTGGGTGCACCGCTGGTTCGGGCGCTGGCCGTTCCGCCTGTGCGTGTGGCCAGTGGTGGCCTGCCACTGGCTGGGCAACCGTGTAGGGCGCCAGGCCTCGATGCAGTACCTGCAGCGGCTGCAGGCGCACAGCGGCGTGCTCGGCCGCACGCCAACGCGGCGTGACAGCCTGCGCCATTTCTTCGCCTTCGCCGACACGATGCTGGACAAGATCCTCGGCCTGGGCGGGCGCTATCCGGCCGAACGCATCCACCTGCATCGTGACCTGGTGCTGGAGAAGATCGCGCGCCGCGAAGGTGGGCTGATCCTTACCGCGCACATCGGCTGCCTGGAACTGTGCCAGGTGCTGGCCGAACAGGTGCCGGGGTTCCGCATCACCGTGCTGGTGCACACCGCGCATGCGCAGCGCTTCAACCGCCTGCTGCAGCGCTTGGACCCGCTGGCGGCGGTGGAACTGGTGCAGGTCACCGAGATGGGCCCGGCCACGGCGGTGATGCTGGCCGAGCGCGTGGCCGCCGGTGGCTTTGTCGCCATCGTCGGCGACCGCACGCCGGTGCAGGGCGGTCGCAGCGTCACCGCCGATTTTCTCGGCCACCGGGCGCCGTTCCCGATCGGCGCCTACGTGCTCGCCGCCGCGCTGGGCTGCCCGGTCTACACCATGGCCTGCCTGCACCAGGGCGAAGGCTATCGCGTGGCGTTTGAACAGTTCGCCGAACGCATCGTGCTGCCGCGTGGCTCACGCGATGCGGCACTGGCCGAACAGGCACAGCGCTTCGCGCGCTGGCTGGAACTCCAGCTCATCCAGTCCCCGTTGGACTGGTTCAATTTCTTCCCCTTCTGGGATCAGGCTCCGCATGACGACTGACGCCGTACCCGTGTGCCGCTTTGGCGATGCACCGTTGACCATCGAAGACGTGGTTGCCCTGGCCCAGCGCCAGTGCGAGGCCGCACTGAGCGACGCGCCGGCATTCCGTGCGCACATCCAGCGTGGTGCCGACTTCCTCGACCGCCTGCTGCGCGAGGACGGCGTGATCTACGGTGTGACCACCGGCTATGGCGACTCGTGCACGGTGAACATCCCGCCGGCGCTGGTGGCTGAACTACCGCACCACCTCTACACCTACCATGGTTGTGGCCTGGGTCGTTACCTGGACCCGGTCGAGACCCGTGCGGTGTTGGCTGCGCGCCTGGCGTCGCTGGTGCGCGGCATGTCCGGTGTCAGCGTGCCGCTGCTGGAAGGCCTGGCCACGCTGCTGCAGCACGACGTGCTGCCGATGATTCCGGCCGAAGGCTCGGTCGGTGCCAGTGGCGACCTGACCCCGCTGTCGTACGTGGCGGCAGTGCTGTGCGGCGAACGCGAGGTACTGTTCGACGGCCGCGTGCAGCCGGCGACCGAGGTGCTGGCGAAGATCGGCATGACCCCGCTGAAGCTGCGGCCGAAGGAAGGCCTGGCGATCATGAACGGCACCGCGGTGATGACCGGCCTGGCCTGCCTGGCCTGGCAGCGCGCCGATTACCTGGCCCGCATGGCCACGCGCCTGACCGCGTTCAACGTGCTGGCCAGCGACGGCAACGCGCACCACTTCGACGAGACCCTGTTCGCGGCCAAGCCGCACCCGGGCCAGGGCCGCATCGCCGCGCGCTTGCGCAGCGACCTGCACAGCGAGCGCCCGCCGCGCAATGAGCAGCGCCTGCAGGACCGCTATTCGCTGCGCTGCGCGCCGCATGTGATCGGCGTGCTGGAAGACAGCCTGCCGTTCCTGCGCCAGCTGATCGAAACCGAACTGAACAGTGCCAACGACAACCCGCTGATCGACGCCGACGGCGAGCGCATCCTGCATGGCGGCCACTTCTACGGCGGCCACATCGCGCTGGCGATGGACACCCTGAAGAACACCGTGGCCAATGTTGCCGATCTGCTCGACCGGCAGCTGGCACTGGTGGTCGATGCCCGCTACAACCATGGCCTGCCGGCCAACCTGTCGGCGGCCACCGGCCCGCGCGCGGCCATCAACCATGGCCTGAAGGCGCTGCAGATCAGCGTTTCGGCGTGGACCGCCGAAGCGCTGAAGCAGACCATGCCGGCCAGCGTGTTCTCGCGTTCCACCGAATGCCACAACCAGGACAAGGTCAGCATGGGCACCATCGCCGCGCGCGACTGCCTGCGGGTGATCGAACTGACCGAACAGGTGGTGGCGGCGATGCTGATCGCCGCCCGCCAGGGCCTGGCGCTGCGCGAACGGGTTGGCCTGAACGCGCAGCTGCATGGCAGTCTGGCCGACATGTACGCCGACCTGGGGCAGCGCATCGCCCTGGTTGAAGAAGACCGCGCGCTGGATCGCGAACTGCGGGAACTGCTGGTGGAGATCCGCGCGCAACGTTGGGAGCTGTATGCCGGTGAATGAGGCCATTGAACGGGTTGGCGAGATTGCGTTGACCCCCGCCTTCCATGACTGCGACCCGATGAACGTGGTCTGGCATGGCAACTACTTCAAGTACTTCGAGATCGCGCGCTGCGCGTTGCTCGGGCGCTACGACTACGACTACCCGCAGATGCTCGAATCGGGCTACCTGTGGCCGGTGGTCGATGCACGGGTGAAATATGTGCGCCCGCTGCTGTTCAACCAGGCCCTGCGCGTGATCGCGCGCATCGTGGAATGGGAGAACCGGCTGAAGATCGAGTACGAGATCCTCGATGCGGAAAGCGGCCAGGTGCTGACCCGCGCGATGACCATCCAGGTCGCGGTGGACGCGGCCAGCAAGGAAATGCTGTACCAGTGCCCGCCGGTACTGTGGGAACGCCTGGGAGTGCCTGCGCCGTGACCATGCTTGCCCGTCTTTCGAGCGTGCTGCTGTGCACGCTGCTGCTGGTGGCCGCACCGCGGGTGCAGGCTGCCGACCCCGCTGTCGATGCGATTACCCAGGCGGTGGCGCGGCCGGAGGTGCTGCGTGGCCAGTTCAGCCAGGAAAAGCAGGTCAGCGGCTTCAAGAACCCGCTGCGTTCGCAGGGCCGGTTCGTGGTCGCACGCCAGCACGGCGTGATCTGGACCACGCTCAAGCCGTTCCCTTCCGAGGTGGTGGTCACCGCCGACCGCATCCTCAGCCGCCAGCGCGATGGCAGCACCCGCGTTGAGCTCGATGCGCGGCAGCAGCCAGCGATGCGTTCGGTCAACGCCATCATGTTCGCGCTGATGAGTGGCGACGTGCAGGCGCTGTCCAGCCAGTTCAACGTGGCGGCCAGCCGTGAAGGACAGGGCTGGCGGCTGCGCCTGACGCCGAAGTCGGTGATGCTGTCCAAGGCTTTCGAATCGCTGACCCTGCAGGGCGACCGCTACGTGCGCCAGGTCGAGATCGTCGAGGCCAACAAGGACCGCACGCAGATCCAGTTCAGCGCGTTGAGCGAGACGCCGGCCACGCTCAACGCCGACGAGGCCCGCCGTTTTGAGTGAGGCCGTGGCATCCAACGCACCGGACCGCCTGCGGCGCTGGTGGCACTGGCTGGGCATCGCCTGGCTGGTGCTGCTGCTGGCGCTGGGCGCGCAGCAGTGGCACCTGTGGAGCCAGCAGTCGCGGATCGACACCGACATCCTCGCGCTGCTGCCGCAGGATGCGCATGACCGCCTGTTGAGCGATGTCACCCGGCGCATCGCCGATGGCAGTTCGCGGCAGGTGGTGGTGCTGCTCGGCAGCAAGGACAGCGCGGCCGCCAAGCGCGCGCAGGCGGCCTTTGCGGCGGCCATGGCCAAGGACGCCGACCACGCCTTGTTGGTGCCCAGTGGTTCGATCGAAGGCTGGTTCGATGAGGCGCGCGCGTTCTACGCGCCGTACCGCGACCGCCTGCTGACCCCGGCCCAGCGCGAGCAGCTGCAGGGCAGTGAACCGGGCGCGTTGGCCGAGCAGGCGCTGGCTGCACTGTACGGCCCGATGGGCGCGCCGCGCCTGACCGACTGGCGACAGGACCCGCTGTCGCTGTGGCCGCAGTGGTGGCAGCAGCAGGCGCAGGGTTCGGGCCTGCGCCTGGGCGATGACGGCCTGCTCGAGGCCGAGGGCAAGCATTGGGCGGCGCTGCAGTTCGATACGCCGGGTTCGGCGTTCCAGCTCGATGGCGAGCGCCATCTTGATGGCCTGCTGGAGCGGGCCGGAAAGGCGGCCAAGACCGCAGCGCCGGAGCTGGAAATCCTGCATGCCGGCGTGCCGCTGCATGCCGAGGCCGCCGCGGTGCAGGCCAATCAGGAGATCAACACCATCGGGTGGGGTTCGCTGGCGGCGGTGCTGCTGCTGGTGTGGCTGGCATTCCGCTCGCTGCGGCCGATCCTGCTGGTAGCCGCCTCGCTGCTGATCGGTTGTGGCGTGGCGCTGGCGGTGACCGTGCTGGTGTTCGGCAAGGTACACGTGTTGACCCTGGTATTTGGTGCGTCGCTGGTGGGCGTGGCCGAGGACTACGGCATCCATTGGTTCGCCTCGCGCCAGGCCGAGCCGGCCGATCGCCGCTGGAAACTGCTGCGGCACCTGTTGCCGGGCCTGTGGCTGGCCCTGCTGACCAGCGCGCTGGCCTATCTGGCGCTGGGCCTGGCGCCGTTCCCGGGCCTGCGCCAGATGGCGCTGTTCTCGGTGGTGGGCCTGGCCGCTGCGTTCCTCACGGTGATCTTCTGGTTCCCGTGGCTGGATGGCGGCGAGATCCGCCAGACCCGCTTCTCGCAGTGGCTGGGCAACACGCTGGAGCGCTTCCCGCGCCTGCACGGCCGTCGCGCGGTGATGATGTTCGTGGTGATCACGCTGGCACTGTCTGTAATCGGCATCGCACGCCTGCAGAGCAACGACGACCTGCGCAGCCTGCAGTCATCACCGCCAGCGTTGATGGCGCAGCAGATCCGCCTGAGCCAGCTGCTGGGCATGCCCAGCCCGGCGCAGTTCTACCTGGTGCAGGGCGCGGATGCCGCGCAGCTGCTGCAGCGCGAGGAAGCACTGACCGAGCGCCTGCGTGTACTGGCCAACGACAAGCGCATTGGTGGCTATCGCGCGATCAGCGATTGGCTGCCGTCGCCGGCGCGCCAGCAAGCCGATGCCGCGCTGACCGCGAAGGTGGAACCCGGCGTGCTGTCGGCCGTGTCCGAGGCCGTGGGTGAACCGCTGCAGCGACCGCAGTTCGCGGCTGCACCGCTTACCGCCGAGGCCTTCCTCGCTTCGCCGGCGTCGCAGCCGTTCCGCCATCTTTGGGTGGGTGCGGTGGGTGGGCAGATGATCAGCGTGGTGATGGTCGATGACCTGTCACGCGCCGATGCACTGACGACCCTGCGTGGCGCGGCCGAGGGCCTGCCGGGCGTGCGCTGGGTCGACCGCACCGCCGATTTCTCGCAGCTGCTCGGCCACTATCGCAAGCTGATGGGTGGGCTGCTGCTGGTCGGCATTGCACTGGTGTTCGGTGCGCTGTGGCTGCGCTACCGCCGCCAGGCCTGGCGCGTGTTCGCCCCGACCCTGATCGCCGGCGCGCTGACCCTGGGCCTGCTGGGCCTGTTCGGCCAGCCGCTGCAGCTGTTCAACGTGCTGGCGTTGATGCTGCTGCTGGGCATGGGCATCGACTACGGCATCTTCCTGATCGAGCACCGTGGCGATGCCAGCGCCTGGCTGGCGGTGTGCGTGGGTGCGGCCAGTACCTGGCTGTCGTTCGGTCTGCTGGGCCTGTCGCAGACCCCGGCGCTGCGCGCGTTCGGCCTGACCCTGCTGTTCGGCATCGGCCTGGTCTGGTTGATCTCGCCGTTGTTCCGGCCGCCGCCGCATGAGCTGCCGCCAGCCTGAACCTGTCTTCCGACTTCCTTCTTTCCACCTGATCGAGCAACAAGGACGCACCGATGAATACTGCTGTGGATGCTGTCGAACGTACTGAGATCCTGATCATCGGTGCCGGCCCGGCCGGCTCCGTGGCTGCGGCGATGCTGCGCCAGCAGGGCCGCCAGGTGCTGATGCTGGAGCGTCAGCAGTTCCCGCGCTTCTCCATCGGCGAAAGCCTGCTGCCCCAGAGCATGGAATACATTGAAGCCGCCGGGCTGCTGCAGGATGTGGTCGAGGCCGGCTTCCAGTACAAGAACGGCGCCGCTTTCGTGCACGGCGAAGCGCGTACCGCCTTCGACTTCCGGAAGAAGTTCTCGCCAGGCTGGGGCACCACCTACCAGGTGCAGCGCGCCGACTTCGACAACGTGCTGGCACGCGGTGCCGAGCGCATGGGCACCACGCTGCGTTTTGGTGATGAAGTGCTGTCGGTCGAACCCGGTGAACAGCCCACGGTGAACGTGCGCCGCCCGGATGGCAGCGAATACCGCATCGAAGCCGACTTCATCCTCGATGCCTCCGGCTTCGCACGCCTGCTGCCGCGCCTGCTGCAGCTGGAATCGCCATCCAACTTCCCGGTGCGCGGCGCGATCTTCTGCCACGTGCGCGACAACATTCCGGCCGAAGCGGACTTCGATCGCAACAAGATCCTGATCACCACCCACCCCGAGCACGTCGACGTCTGGTACTGGACGATCCCGTTCTCCAACGGCTGCTGCTCGCTGGGCGTGGTCGCCGAGCCGTCGTTCTTCGAGCGCTACGAGGGTGACGACCTGCAGAAGCTGCAGGCCATCGTCGGCGAGGACCCCAACCTGACCCGCCTGCTGGCCAACGCCGAATGGGCGGTGCTGCCGGTGCGCCGCATCACCGGCTACTCGGCCAACGTCAGTTCGCTGTGGGGGCCCGGCTATGCCCTGCTGGGCAACGCCGGCGAGTTCCTCGACCCGGTGTTCTCGTCCGGTGTGACCATTGCCTTCAAGTCCGCGCAGCTGGCCAGCGAATGCCTGGCGCGCCGCTATGCCGGTGAAACCGTCGACTGGGAAGCTGAATTCTCGATCCCGCTGCGCGCCGGCGTGAAGACCTTCCGCCGCTTCGTCGAAAGCTGGTACGAAGGCGGCTTCCAGAAGATCATCTACCACCCGCAGCAGCAGCCCGAAGTGCGCGACATGATCAGCTCCATCCTGGCCGGCTACGCCTGGGACACCAACAACCCGTATGTGGCCGACGAAAGCGGCCGTCGCATGCGCGTGCTGGAGGAATTGTGCAGCGCCTGATCTTCCGTACTGCGGCCCTGCTGCTGTGCCTGCTGCTGGCCGCCTGTGCCGGGCGCATGCCCAAGCCACAGGTGGAACTGCCGCCGCTGCGCCTGTCGCCGGCCAGCCTGCCGGCGCCGCTGGCCCTGCAGCAGCAGCTGCATTTCCGCTTCGGCAGC
Organism: Stenotrophomonas sp. AS012628; assembly: GCF_010608305.1. Lineage (NCBI taxonomy): Bacteria > Pseudomonadati > Pseudomonadota > Gammaproteobacteria > Lysobacterales > Lysobacteraceae > Stenotrophomonas > Stenotrophomonas sp. AS012628. The sequence continues at coordinate 98,390 of NZ_VMBJ01000003.1, forward strand.
CATGAGCGCGACCTCGACGCGCTGCTGGAGGCCGACGCGCAGCGGGTGCAGCTGGCGGTGCAGGCGATGGGCCAGACCGGCGTGCGCCTGCAGTGGGACGGCCAGCAGCTGACCCAGCAGCGCGCGCCGTGGCTGCCGCCGCAGGTACGTGCCGAGCGTGTGCTGGATGACCTGCAGTTCGCGCTGTGGCCGACCGCGGCCATCGCCGCCGCGCTGCCGGCCGACTGGCAGGTCAGCGACGACGGCCTGCAGCGCAGCCTGTCGCGCGACGGCACGGTGTGGCTGCTGCTGCAGCGCCTGGACGATGGCAGCGTGCAGCTGGACAACCGTGCCGAAGGCTATGCGCTGCGCATCGAATCGATCGATATGGCCGGACAGGACCGATGAGTGCACCGATCTACCTGAACGACCTGGGCGTGGTCTGCGCGCTCGGCGATGGCCGCACTGCGGTCGCGTCGGCGATGTTCGCCGATGTGCCGGGCGGGCTCAGCGACAACGACAGCCTGCTGCCGGGGCGCACCCTGGCGCTGGGAGAGGTCCGCACGCCTCTGCCGGCGCTGGAAGACCTGCCGGTGGCCCTGCGCGGGCGCAACAACGCCCTGCTGGACGTGGCGCTGGCGCAGATCGCACCGGCGGTGGCCGCGGCGATTGCCCGCCATGGTGCCGAGCGCGTGGCGGTGGTGCTGGGCACCAGCACCTCGGGCATCGGTGAATCCGAGCAGGCCCTGCGCAGCCACGCCGAACAGGGCCAGTGGCCGCAGGGCTTCGATTACGCCCAGCAGGAAATGGGCACCGCTGCGCAGTTCGTGCGCCAGCGCAGCGGCGCACAGGGACCGGCGTGGACCCTGTCCACGGCGTGTTCGTCCAGTGCCAAGGCACTGATGTCAGCCGCGCGCATGCTGCGCGCCGGCATCGTCGATGCGGTGATCGCCGGTGGCGCCGATTCGCTGTGCCGCTTCACCGTGGCTGGCTTCAGCGCGCTGGAATCGGTGTCGGCGGCACGCTGCAACCCGTTCTCGCAGCACCGCGCCGGCATCAACATCGGCGAAGGCGCCGCGCTGTTCCTGCTCACCCGCGAGCCCGGCCCGGTGTGCCTGGCGGGGTGGGGCGAATCGGCCGACGCGCACCACATGTCCGCTCCCGACCCGCAGGGGCTAGGTGCCATCGACGCGCTGCAGCAGGCGCTGCTGCGCGCAGGCTGGGGCGCCGACGAAGTGGATTACGTGAACCTGCATGGCACCGCCACCGGCCACAACGATGCGATGGAAAGCCTGGCGGTCTCGCAGGTGCTGGGCAACAGCGTGCCAGCCAGTTCGACCAAGCCGCTGACCGGGCACACGCTGGGTGCCTCGGGCGCGATCGAGGCCGCGCTGTGCTGGATCCTGCTGGCCGAGAACCCGCAGCAGCAGCTGCCGCCGCACTGGTGGGACGGCGTGGCCGACCCAGCGCTGCCGGTGTTGCCGCTGGTCGCACCGGCCACCCGCCTGGCGCAGCCGCCGCGACGGGTGCTGAGCAATTCGTTCGCTTTCGGCGGCAGCAACGCCGTGCTGGCACTGGAGCGTCGATGAACACGCTGTATGCAATCGAAGAGGTGGTGCCGCACCGCCAGGACATGTGCCTGCTGCAGCGCATCACGCATTGGGACCAGGACACCCTCGAGGCCGAACTGGTGGTGCCCGAGGCCGGCCTGTTCGTGGAGAACGGCGAAGTGCCGGCGTGGGTCGGCATCGAATACATGGCGCAGGCCATCGCGGCCTGGGCCGGCTGCCGCGCGCGTGCGGCCGGCAAGCCGCCGCAGCTGGGCTTCCTGCTCGGCAGCCGCCGCTACAGCAGCGCGCGCAGCAGCTTCCCCGCCGGTTCGCGGCTGCGCGTACAGGCGCGCTGCGAGCTGTTGGGTGACAATGGATTGGGGATGTTCGCCTGCCGCATCCTGGCAGGTGAGGACGAATGGGCGACAGCCAACGTGTCGGTGTTCGAACCGGCCGACGCGATGGCCTATCTGGAGAGTGGACAGGCATGACAGGGAATCGAAGCGTGCTGGTGACCGGCGCCAGCCGGGGCATCGGCCGGGCCATCGCGCTGCGCATCGCGCGTGATGGCTTCGACGTGGTGGTGCATTGCCGCAGCCGCCTGGAAGAGGCACAGGCCGTGGTGGCCGAGATCCATGCACTGGGCCAGCAGGCCCGCGTGCTGGCGTTCGACGTGGCTGACCGCGAGGCCGCACGCGCCGCGCTGGAGGCCGATGTCGAGGCGCATGGCGCGTACTACGGCGTGGTCTGCAACGCCGGCATCGCCCGTGATGGTGCTTTCCCGGCACTGTCGGCCGAGGATTGGGACCAGGTCATCCACACCAATCTGGATGGCTTCTACAACGTGCTGCATCCGCTGATCATGCCGATGGTGCGGCGGCGCAAGCCCGGCCGCATCGTCACCCTGTCGTCGGTGTCCGGACTGGCCGGCAATCGCGGCCAGGTCAACTACAGTGCCGCCAAGGCCGGCATCATCGGTGCCACCAAGGCCCTGGCGCTCGAACTGGCCAGCCGCCAGATCACCGTCAACTGCGTGGCTCCGGGCCTGATCGAGACCGAAATGCTCAACGATGAAGTGATCGAACACGCGCTCAAGCTGATTCCCGCTGGCCGTGTCGGCCGCCCCGACGAAGTGGCGGCGACGGTGTCGTTCCTGCTGTCCGAGCCGGCCGGCTACATCACCCGCCAGGTGATCTCGGTGAACGGGGGCATGCTCTGATGGGCGCCGATCGTCGCGTGGTGGTTACCGGTGCTGCGGCCATCAGTCCGCTTGGCCACGACTGGCCCACCATCGAAGCGCACCTGCGCAGCTGCCGCAATGCCGTGCGCACGATGCCCGAATGGGATGTCTATGCCGGCCTGAACACCAAGCTGGCCGCGCCGGCGCAGGACTTCGAGCTGCCGCCGAACTACAACCGCAAGACCACCCGCTCGATGGGCAAGGTCGCGGTCATGTCGGTGCGCGCCACCGAGGTGGCGCTGCGCGAAGCCGGCCTGCACGAGCATCCGGTACTGCGCAGCGGCCGTACCGGCGTGGCCTACGGCTCGTCCTCGGGCAGCCATGAGGCCACCGGCGAATTCGGGCGCATGCTCAACGAATTCACCACCGAAGGCATCAGTGCCACCACCTACCTGAAGATGATGAGCCACACCGCGCCGGTCAACATCGGCGTGTTCTTCGGTTTGTCCGGGCGCGTCTACACCACCTCCAGCGCCTGCACCTCGGGCAGCCAGGGCGTGGGCGCGGCCTATGAAGCGATCCGCAGCGGCAAGCAGACGGTGATGGTGGCCGGCGGTGCCGAGCAGCTCGATGCCACCGCTGCGGCGGTATTCGACACCCTGTTCGCCACCAGCGTGCGCAACGATGCGCCGCAGACCACGCCGCGCCCGTTCGATGCTGGCCGTGATGGCCTGGTGCTGGGCGAGGGTGCCTGTACGCTGATCCTGGAAGACCTGGAGCACGCGCAGGCGCGCGGTGCCACCATTCTTGCCGAGGTGGTCGGCTACGGCACCAACAGCGACGGCCAGCACGTCACCCAGCCCAGCGCCGACACCATGGCCCAGGCCATGCGCCTGGCGCTGGAGGATGCGGGCCTGGAGCCGGCGCAGATCGACTACGTCAACGCCCACGGCACCGCCACCGATCACGGCGACATCGCCGAGACCCAGGCCACCGCGCAGGTGTTCGGCAGCCGCATGCCGATCAGCTCGCTGAAGAGCTATGTCGGCCACATGCTCGGCGCCTGTGGTGCGTTCGAGGCCTGGATGAGCATCGAGATGATGCGTGCTGGCTGGTTCGCGCCGACCCTGAACCTGGCCGAGGTCGACCCGCGCTGTGGCCAGCTCGACTTCATCACCGGCCAAGGCCGCGAACTGCAGGCCGAGTACGTGATGAGCAACAACTTCGCCTTCGGCGGCATCAACACCTCTCTGGTGTTCCGCCGCTGGCGCGAGTGATCCACCGCCCCACCGCCGTTGTTCCCGCAACCTACCCGCACCCTCGACAAGGAGATGTTCCGATGCGCCGCACCCTGATGATCGCCACGGCCACCGCACTGCTGGCCCTGGCCTCCACCGCTTCTGCCCGCGATACCCGCGTGGAGCAGTCCCTGCAGGAACTGGTCAGTTCGCAGGCTGCCAAGGACGCCGGCATCGACGGCAGCGTCCGCTTCTACCTGGCCGGCCAGCCGGTCAGCGTGCAGCAGCGCCTGGGCGAAGACGTGACCAACAAGAAGACCAACGCCGCCAACAAGAGCGATGCCGAAGCCTGCCGCTGGGTCGCACTGTCGGCGCTGCGCGCGTTGCAGGACGGCGCCAAGTCGCGCGGCGCCAACGCCGTGGTCGACATCGTCAGCTACTACAAGAAGAACGAGTTCAAGAGCAGCACCAACTACGAATGCTACGCCGGTGCGATCCTCGCCGGCGTCGCGCTGAAGGGTACCTACGCCAAGGTCAAGTAAGCGCCTGCGTGGTGCCGGCCGTGGCTGAACGCCGCCGCCACATTGCTGAACCCCGCCGGGGAAACGCCGTCGATCACGCCGTCATCGTCGGATGACGGCTTTCCCCGGTGTCGGCTTTCCGACACAATCATGGCTCTTCCCGGGTTATCGTCCCGCGGACATGCACGCCTACGTCTATAAAAGCCAACTCAAGCCGGACACCTACGTCTACGTTCCCCGTCGCGATGATTTCAGCGCGCTGCCTGCGCCGCTGCTCACCTCGCTGGGGACGCTCGCCTTCGTCCTGGACGTGGCCCTGGATGCCCAGCGCCGCCTGGCCCAGGCCGATCCGGAAAAGGTCCGCAGCGAAATGAGCGAGCGCGGGTTCTACCTGCAGGTGCCGCCGTCGGTGGCCAGCCTGATGCCGCGCCACTATGACTGACACGTCCCGTCCGCGCGCCCTGTCGATCGCCTTCGCCGTGGGCGCCGTGCTGGCGCTGGGCGCCGCCGTGGGCGGCGTTCCAGGCGCCATCCTTGCTGCACTGGCGCAGCCGGCGTTCGCGCTGGGTGTGTCGTGGTGGCGGCGCAGCCGCGCGCTGCTGCCGCTGAAGGTGGTCGCGCGCCAGGACCTGCCGGCGCTGCTGGCGTTGTGGACGGCAGCGCCGTTGTTGCTGGCGCTGCTGCTGGCCTGGCCGCTGGCCGCACTGCGTGACAGCGGCAGCCTTGCGGCGGTGCTGGGCCTGAGCGTGCTGGTCAGTGCCGGCCTGCTGGCGGCCTGGCGCACCTGGCCGCTGTGGAACGATGTCGAACGCCTCGATGGCAGCCTGGCCCAGCACTGGCAGGCGCTGGCTGGGCGCGACCTGACCGCCTGGCGTGGCCTCTGCGTGGCCGCGCTGGTGATCGCGCTGGCCGCGCTGGTGGTGCTGCCGGCCTGGCCGGGCCTGCTGCCGGAAAGCGCGCGCTGGCCCGCCGCGCTGGCGGTCGTGCTGCTGTCGCCGGTGCTGCACCTGCTGCTGCAGCGGGTCGCGCCCGCGCCGCTGGTGTCGCTGCGCGCGAGCCCGTTGGCCACCGCCGGCAACGAGCACGAACCGATGTTCGCCGCCGCGGCCGAAACCGCGCCGCTGGAGGCGATGGCACCGCAGGAACTGACCCCGGCACTGTATGAAGCCGCCCGCCATGGCCGCATCGACCGGGGCCTGCAGCTGCTGCAGGCCGGTGCCGATCCGTATGCGCTGCCGGACCCGAACTGGCGCGACCAGCGCAGCCTGGCGGTGCTGGCGGCGGTGCTGCCGGACCTGCGCCTGCTGCGCGAACTGATCGCCCGCGGCGTCGATGTGAATGCGCCGCACCGGGGCATGACCCCGCTGCTGGCCGCCACCCGCGACAGCTGGCACGGCCGCCCCGAAGCGGTGATGACCCTGCTCGCCAACGGCGCCGACTCGCGTGCCGTCGACAGCGATGGCAACACCCCGCTGCACCATGCCGCGCGCAGTTCCGACCCGGGCGTGGCCGCGCTGCTGCGCGATGCCGCCGCCGAAGTCGATGCGTTGAACAACGAGGGCTGGTCGCCGCTGGCGGTGGCCTGCCAGGTCGGCAACTGGCGCCTGGCCCGCTTCCTGCTCGAACGCGGTGCGCGCAGCGAACCGGCCGAGGGCACGCCGGTGCTGCTGGCCGCCGCTGCCACCGAAGATGACGATCCGGCCGGGGTGCAGCTGCTGCTCAAGCACAAGGCGCGCGCCGACGCCCGCGATCGCCAGCGCCGCAGTGCATTGCACGAGGCGGCCCTGGCCGGCCACGTGGAGATCATCGGCGTGCTGCTCGGCGCCGGTGCCAATCTGGAAGCGCGCGATGCGCTGGGCCGTACGCCATGGCTGGAAGCGGCCCGTGCCGGTCGTGCCGCCGTGGTCGAGCATCTGCTGCCGCACAAGCCGGACCTGGTCGCGGTGGACGGCGAAGGCCGCAACGCGGTGCAGCTGGCGGCGATGGCCGAGGATGTCTCACCGCTGCTGATCAAGCGCCTGGTCGAACTGGGCATCGCCGCCGATGCCGCCGATCCGGTCGGTCGCCGTGCGGTGGACTACGCTGCCGAAGCCGGCCGCTGGGCGATCGTGGCTCTGCTGGACCCCTCCTATCCGTTGCCGGCCGCGGTCAGTGATGGCCTGGCCGAGCGCGGCGAAGCCGCCAGTGCCAGTGGCCTGCTGCCGGACCGTCCGCCGTTGACCCTGCTGCGTGAAGCGCTGGGCTTCGGCAACACCGAAGGCATGGCCGCGCTGGCCAAGCTGTGCCAGCCGGAAGAACTGGGTGGCCTGCTGCTCGATCCGGAACTGGCGCTGGAGCCGCGTGCGGTCGATTGGCTGCTGGCCCACGGTGCCGATCCCTACGTGCGTGACGCCTGTTCCGACACGCCGATGTTCGCGCTGTTGTCGCGCGGCATCGACGCGGTGCCGGCGCTGCAGGTCATGCTGCAGCGTGGCCTGTCGCCGGCCGGACGCGGTGGCCTGGCACGCTTCCTCGCCGCGTGTGCGCAGCACGACCAGGCCGCCCGTGGCCTGGAACAGCTGGCACTGGAACTGCTGGAACGTGGCGCCGATCCGTTCGCCGCCTCGCCGGCCGGTGATCCGCCGCTGTCGCTGGCGGTGCGCCTGGGCTGGCTGCGCCTGCAGCAGGCCCTGCTCAAGGCCGGTGTCGATCGCGAAGCGCGCGACAGCCATGGCATGACCGCATTGCATCTGGCCACCGCATTGGCCCGCGAAGGCGCGCTGAAGCTGCTGGTGCAGCACGGTGCCTCGCCGGAAGCCCGTGCCGCCGACGGCCAGACGCCGCTGGGCGTGGCGCTGTCGATTGGTCGCCGCGATCTGGCTGACTGGCTGGACTGGCGGGTGTGGCCGTTGCCGCGCCGTACCCTGCGCGAGGCCGATCTGCCGGCCGCCGCGATGGCCGGTGATGTGGACGCCGTGCGCCGCCTGATCGACCTGGGCTTCGCCGTTGATGCGGTCGACGCACAGGGCTGCACCGCGCTGCTGCGCGCCGCCGGTGGTGGCCATCTGGCGGTGACTGACCTGCTGCTGGCGCGTGGCGCCGATCCGCAGCACGCTGCGGCCAGTGGGGCTACGCCGCTGTCGGCGGCGGTCAGCATGCGCCAGGTGGATATCGTCTCGGCCCTGCTCGACGCCGGCGCCAAGCTGGAACACCGCCTGCCGGGCGGCGTGACCGTGCTGATGCTGGCCTCGGCGCTGGGCCTGCCGGACATCGTCGCGCGCCTGCTCACTGCCGGTGCCGACGTGCATGCCGGTGATGCGCAACAGCTGGGCCCGCTGCACTGCGCCGCACTGTACGGTTTCAGTGCCCGCGACCGCTCGCGCCTGCTGGCCCTGCTCGACACCCTGCTGCTGGCCGGTGCCGAACCGGACCAGGCCGCTGCCGGTTCGGTGACGCCGCTGCTGCTGTTGCTGGGTGCGCGTGCCGAGCCGGGTACCGCCTGCGAGGAGCAGGTGGTGATGGCGGCGGTGGAGCGCCTGCTGGATGAAGACGTCAGCCTGGACGTGCGCGATCCGCGCGGTTTCGGCCCGCTGCACCTGGCCGCGCTGCATGGCCTGCCGCTGCTGGTGCAGCGCCTGCTGCGTGCCGGTGCCGATCCGGAAGTGCGCGACAGCCTCAACCGCAGCCCGCGCGAGATCGCGGTGATGCGTGGCTTCATCGACGTGGCCGGTGAGTTCGAACCGCGCGTGCCGGGCGTTTCGTCGATGGCGCGGTTCCTGCGCGACAACGGCTGATTCCTGGAAAAGGGTCGTGCCGGCCGCTGGCCGGCAACCGCAATCTGTGGTGGGTGCCGACCGTTGGTCGGCACCCTACTTGCCGTCGCTTTCCGCGTCGGCCTCGAACAGATGCATCAGGTCGTTGCGTGCATCGCGCGAGGTCTGGATCACCGCCGCCTCGTCGTCGTACACCAGATACTGGTCGCGCAGCAGCTGTTCGTCGTGCTCGCGGAAGCGCTGCACATGGCGTTCGGCAACGTCCGGTGCCACGCCCAGCGCGGTCAGCACGCGGCCGCTCATCTCCAGGCTGGTGCCGAACACTTCGCGGAACGGCTCGGCCGACATGTCCATCAGGCGCCACGCATGCTGGCGGTTGCGTGCACGCGCCAGCACCGTCGCGTCCGGGTACAGCCGACGCACCATGCGCACCGCGCGCAGGTTGGTCTCCGGGTCGTCCACAGTGATCACGAACACATCAATGTGCTCACCGCCCGCCGCACGCAGCATCTCCGGCCGGGTCGGGTCGCCGTAGTAGAGCTGGTTGCCGAAGCGGCGCAGGTCGGCCACGGTGTCCGGGTTCGCTTCCAGCGCGACGAACGGCACCTTCTGCGCGGTCAGCAGGCGCGCGATCACCTGGCCGAAACGGCCCATGCCGGCGATCAGCACCTTCGGCCGATTGTCCGGCGCCACCTTGTCGGCCTCGGCGGCCTGACGCGGTGCGGCCTTCTCCTGGCCGAGCAGCTTAAGCAGCGCAATCATCAGCAGTGGCGTGATCGCCATCGACAGGCCGACGATGGCCACCAGCCGGTCATGGTTGGCGTTGCCCAGCAGGTGCGCGCGCTGCGCTTCGTTGAACACCACGAAGGCGAACTCGCCGCCCAGCCACAGCACGCTGCCCAGCAGCAGCGACTGTCGCGAACTGAGTTTGGCGATACGCCCGATCACGTAGAGCAGGCTGAACTTGACCACCAGCAGGATCGCCACGCCGGCAGCGATCAGCCACGGCTCGGCGGCGATGCGGTCCAGATCGATGCCCATCCCCACCGCGATGAAGAACAGGCCCAGCAGCAGCCCCTTGAACGGCTCGATCTGCGCTTCCAACTCGTGCCGGAACTCCGAATCGGACAGCAGCACGCCGGCCAGGAACGCGCCCAGGCTGGGGCTGAGGCCGGCTTCCTGCATGAACCAGGCGGTGCCCAGCACCACCAGCAGTGCCGTGGCGGTGAATACTTCCGGGCTGCGGGTGCGCGCGATGATGCTGAACACCTTGCGCAGCACCGGTCGCCCGCACAGGATCACCACGGCCAGCGCACCGAGGGCCACGGCGGCGTCTTCCCAGCGCAGGGTCTCGTTCTTCACCCCGCCCAGCAGCGGGATGGCCGCCAGCAGCGGAATCGCGATCAGGTCCTGGAACAGCAGGATGGCGAACCCGAGCCGGCCATGGTCGCTGTTGATCGCCTTGTGCTCGGACAGCAGCTGCAGGCCCACCGCGGTGGATGACAACGCCAGCGCCACGCCCACCACCAGCGCGCTTTTCCATTGGAAATGGTCAAGCAGCAGCAGGCCGCCCAGCACCAGCCCGGACAACGCCACCTGTGCCGTGCCGGCGCCGAACACCGAGCGCCGCATCACCTTCAGGCGTGCCGGCGACAGCTCCAGGCCGATCACGAACAGCAGCATCACCACGCCGATCTCGGCGGCACCGAGGATGCGGTCGGCGTCCTGCACGAAGCCCAGCCCGTCCGGGCCCAGCACCACACCGGCGGCCAGGTAGCCCAGCACCGCGCCGAAGCCGAACTTCTTGAACACCGGCACGGCGATGACCGCCGCCAGCAGCAGCACCAGGGCCAGTTCCAGACCACCGCTATGCATGGGAATACCTGGTCATCGGCGGAGCCCGCTGTGCGTCCATTCGGGTGGGGGAAGGGGTGGCGAGTACCACCGCGTCATTATGCGCGCCGGCCTGTGTATGCACGAGAACAACCTGCCGGGCAGGCGCCCTGCGCACAGCGGCCGGGTTGACCTGCATGGCCCACGGGTCCAGACTGCCCGCCGCTGGCGGCGCGTCCGCCGGCACACGCATCCCGGAGTCCCCAACCCATGTCCAGCGACAGTAGAAGTCGACCTCGTTCGACGCCAGCGATGGCCACCGCCTGACATCGGGACGGTTTGCCTGCGTTGGCGTTGCGCGAGGTCGCACCCCCACAAGGCAAACCCGATGAACCAGAAGCAATTGCTGCGCCCGGTGGCCGATGCCGCCGCACTGGCCGCACCATTGGCGAACTACAACACCGCCGATGCGGTGGAATTCCTCAACACGCTGGAACTCGTGCGCGCTGCGGAAACGCTGGCCGCGCTGCCGTTGCCGCGTGCGGTGAAGATGCTGGAGGCACCGGAACTGCACCGCAGCGGCGAACTGGTAGCCGCGCTGCCGCCGGCCCGCGCCGCCGCCCTGCTTGGGCTGATGGCCGATGACCGTGCCACCGACATCGTCCACGAGCTGGACGAGGAAGAGCGCGCGCGGCTGATCCCGCTGCTGGGCACCGACGCCCGCCAGGCCATCCAGAAGCTGCTCAGCTACCCGCCCAACACCGCCGGCGCGCTGATGACCACCGAGTACGTGGCGGTACCCGCCAGCTGGACCGTGGCGCAGACCCTGCAGCACATCCGCCAGGTCGAGCGCACCCGCGAGACCGTGTACGCCATCTACGTGCTCGACCCGGCCAGCCAGCAGCTGCAGCAGGTGGTGACCATGCGCCGGCTGATCACCGGCCTGCCGGAGGAGTCGATCCTGGACGTGGCCCAGGTCAATCCGCCGGTGACGGTGGATGCGCTGATGGACCAGGAAGAAGTGGCGCGGCTGATCCGCCGCCACGACCTGCTGGCGATTCCGGTGGTCGATGCGCAGCTGCAGATGCTCGGCATCGTCACCGTGGACGACGTGCTCGATGCACTGATCGAGGAATCCACCGAAGACGCGCATAAGTTCGGTGGCATGGAAGCGCTGGACAAGCCGTACATGCAGATCGGCTTCTTCGAGATGCTGCGCAAGCGCGCCGGCTGGCTGAGCGTGCTGTTCCTGGGCGAGATGCTGACCGCCAGCGCGATGCAGCACTACGAGGACGAACTGGCACGCGCGGTGGTGCTGACCCTGTTCATTCCGCTGATCATGAGTTCCGGCGGCAACTCCGGCTCGCAGGCCACCTCGCTGCTGATCCGCAGCCTGGCGCTGCGTGAACTGCGCCTGCGCGACTGGTGGAAGGTGGCCATCCGCGAGATCCCGACCGGCATGGTGCTGGGTGCCATCCTCGGCTGCCTGGCGATCGTGCGCATCGTGATCTGGCAGCTGGGCGGCCTGCATGACTACGGCGAGCACTGGATCCTGCTGGCGATCAGCATCGGTGCCGCCCTGGTCGGCATCGTCACCTTCGGCTCGCTGTCCGGCTCGATGCTGCCCTTCATCCTCAAGCGGCTCGGCTTCGACCCGGCCAGCGCCTCGGCGCCGTTCGTGGCCACCCTGGTGGATGTCACCGGCCTGGTGATCTATTTCAGCATCGCCGCGATGATCCTGCACGGCACGCTGCTGTAACAAAAAAGGGGACGGAGGGGATTAAGTCGTTTGTGCACAAACGACTTAATCCCCTCCGTCCCCTTTTTTGGGTACCGTAGGCGCATGAGTACCTACCACCTGCAGTCTGTGTTCCGTCCGCAGTCGGTCGCGGTGATCGGCGGCAGTCCGCGTGAGCGTTCGGCCGGCCGTGCGGTGATGCGCAATCTGCGCGGCACCGGCTTCCCCGGCAAGGTGGCGTGGATCAACCCGCGGCATGCCGAGATCGATGGCATCCGCACGATCAAGCGGCTGAAGGACCTGGACTGGGTGCCCGACCTGGTGGTGATCACCGCACCGGCGGCGATCGTGCCGCAGGTGGTGCGTACCGCCGCCGAGCGCGGCGTGCAGGCGGCGATCATCCTCACCGCGCACCTGGGCGAAGGCCCGGGTTCGTTGTCCGCACAGGTAGAGGCGGTGGCGCGCAAGCATGGCCTGCGCATCCTCGGGCCGCACTGCCTGGGCGTGATCGCGCCGCACGCGCGACTCAATGCCAGTATCGCCGCACATTTCCCGCAGGCAGGCGACCTCGCCCTGATCTCCGAATCCTCGGCGATCGCCGCCGCGCTGGTGGAGTGGGGCGTAGCGCGCTCGGTCGGCTTCTCCGCGGTGGTCTCGCTGGGCGACACGATGGACGTCGACTTCGGCGACCTGCTCGACTACTTCGCCACCGACTACCGCACCCGCGCCATCCTGCTCTATGTCGAGCAGATCAAGGACGCGCGCAAGTTCATGTCGGCTGCGCGTGCCGCCGCCCGCGCCAAGCCGGTGGTGGTGGTGAAGTCCGGCCGCGCCGAGCGCGTGCAGCCGGGCAGCCGCGATACCCATGTGCAGGCACTGGCCCGCGCCGACGACGTGTACGGCGCCGCGTTCAACCGTGCCGGCCTGCTGCGCGTGGGCGCGCTGGACGAACTGTTCACTGCTGCCGAATCGCTGGGGCGGTTGGGCACCTTCCCGGGCCGTCGCCTGGCGATTCTCAGCAACGGCGGCGGCGTCGGTCGCCTCGCCGTGGACCAGCTGATCGCATTGCGTGGCACGCTGGCCAACCTGTCCGACACCACGGTCGAAAAGCTCGACGCCGTGCTGCCGCAGGGCTGGTCGCGCAGCAATCCGGTCGACATCGTGGTCGACGCCGATGGTGACCGCTATGCCGCGGCCATCGAAGCGCTGCTGGCCGACAACGAGAATGATGCGGTGATGGTGGTCAACGTGCCGACGGCGTTCACCTCGTCCGCAGACGCTGCGCAGGCGCTCACCCGCACGCTCGGCCTGCGTCCGCGCCATCATCGCGACAAGCCGGTGTTCGCGGTGTGGCTGGGCAACGATGACCAGGCCACTGCCACGCTCAACGCGGCGCGGGTGCCGACCTATCCGACCGAGGCGGAGGCAGTACGCGGCTTCCAGCATCTGGTGCGTTACCGCGAAGCGCAGAACGCCCTGATGGAAACGCCACCCAGCCTGCCGCAGGACTTCAATGTCGACGCGGCGGCTGCACGCGCGCTGGTCGATGCCGCGTTGGCCAACGGCCAGCAGTGGCTGGATCCGCTGGCCACCCATGAACTGCTCAAGGCCTACGGCATTCCGTCCGCACCGGTCATGCATGCGCGCGATGCGCACGAGGCGATGGACCTGGCGCAGCCGCTGCTCGAGCGCGGTGCCACGGTCGCACTGAAGATCCTGTCACCGGACATCCCGCACAAGTCGGAAGTGGACGGCGTGCGCCTGAACCTGTCCACGTTGCCGGCGGTGCAGAGCGCGGCCAACGCGATCCTGTCGCGCGCACGCCAGCTGCGGCCGGATGCCCGCATCGATGGCCTGCTGGTACAGCCGACCATCGTCCGCCCGAAGGCACGCGAGATCATTGTCGGTATTGCCGATGACGCGACGTTCGGCCCGGTGATCGTGGTCGGCCGCGGCGGCACCGCTGTCGAAGTGATCAACGACAAGGCGCTGGCGCTGCCTCCGCTGGATCTACGCCTGGCCCACGAGCTGATTGGCCAGACCCGTGCCTCGCGCATCCTCAAGGCCTATGGCGATGTGCCTGCCGCCGACGAGCGCGCACTGGCATTGGCGCTGGTCAAGCTGGCACAACTGGCCGCCGACATTCCCGAAGTACGCACGCTGGACATCAATCCGTTGCTGGTCGACAGCAAGGGCATCCTCGCCCTCGACGCACGTGTGGCCGTGGCACCGTCGCGCATCCTGCACAAGGGCCGTGGCCATCCGCGCTTCTCGGTGTTCCCGTACCCGAAGGAGTGGGAGCGCACCATCGAACTGTCCGATGGCGGCCGCGCCTTCGTGCGTCCGGTGCGTCCGGAAGACGACGCGCTGTTCCGTGCGTTCTTCGCCCGTGTCAGCGACGAGGACCTGCGGCTGCGTTTCTTCCAGTCGGTGAAGCACTTCAGCCACGAATTCATCGCGCGCCTGACCCAGCTCGATTACGCACGCTCGATCGCGCTGGTGGCGATCGAACCGCGCAGTGGCGAAATGCTCGGTGCGGTACGCCTGCACGCCGATGCCGATTACCACCGCGGCGAGTACGGCATCCTGATCCGCTCGGACCTGAAGGGCCACGGCATCGGCTGGCGGCTGATGGCGATCATGATCGAGTACGCCAAGTGGCTGGGCCTGGACATGGTGGAAGGCCAGGTGCTGCGCGAGAACAGCACCATGCTGGCGATGTGCCAGAGCCTGGGGTTCAAGACGAAACTCGACCCGGACGACCCGACGGTGATGATGGTGACCCTGCCGGTGCAGCAGGTTGAGGTGCCCGAAACCCCGTTGTAGAGCCGAGCCTGCGCTCGGTTCGACAACGTCACCGCAAGGGGTCCACCACCACCGCCGTGCCATAGCACAGCACCTCGGTCAGTCCAGTCATCACATCGGCGGCGTCGTAAAGCAAGCTCATGCTGATGATTGCGCTGCTGTCAGTCGTTCGACGATTGAATATTGACTACAACGATGGCTTATACCCTACGCCAGTGACGTCCGAGTGGTCCACGCATGTCGGCGTACCGGGTGCCTGCTGTGTCTCTTGCGTAGGAGTGACTGAATCACCAGAAGGAAAGAAGCGGCTACTGACGCATTTCGCTCTTCAACTCAGCGAAGAAGCAACGCTACCATTGCGCCACTGCGTGGCGGCGGTCCTTCGTGACCTTATTGAAAGAGGATGTTTCCCGATGTTGCAGGCATGAGGAAATTTGTGAGGATCCAAGGTATCAACGAAAAGACCTTCGCCATCTGCGTGTGCTGCCTAGCTATGGTGGCGGCAACTGCAGACGGTCGGATCTTGCCGTTCTTGTTCATAGGAGCGGTTGTCATTGCGATAGCCAGGCATGCCGACGTCAGGCGCGAGCGGATTCGGGAAGAGCACGAGTCGAAATGATCACTTTGCAAGGTTGCCGCTTGAGTTGCAGCTGCGGCTGATTCCTGCAAGGACGCCAAGTCCGTATTGGTTTCAATGCGGCAGTTGATGGACCAGAGCAATCGTCATGACCCTTCTCGACGCTTGGCATGGAGTCCACGCGAGTTATGCAGGGCATCTTGACCTGAGAACGACTGGTGAGCCGCTCGAACAGCCGCATCGAATCAATCTCGTGCAGCGCTTGCTACATGCCCGAATCGCTCCAACGCATATCACTGCTGCAGCAGGTGGATGCGCAGCATCGTCTCCATCGCATACGACGACCGACCCACGCGACCCGAACGCGGGTAATCTGGCTCGATCCGGACCAGTAGTGCCTTCCATGGCACTACCTAGTCCACCTCGTAAAGGAGAATCTCGCGCCGGGTCTGCTTGCGCTTGCCCAGGCCCTGCGCATCCCCAAGTGTCAGCCGTATGATGTATTCCACTACGCGGCTCAGTAGTGTCCCCCGAAGCGGCAGTCTGTGGCGGGCACTGCTGCACAGTTCGCAGGGAGCTGTTCAGAACATCCTTAGCGCTGGTCAATCATTAGCTGGATCGCGGGGCTTTCGCCCTGCGATCCATTGAGGATCGATATGAAGATTACTGATGGATTTGATGGCCGGCATGGCAAGTTCTACTTTATTTCCCTGGTAGCAATGGCGTCTGCGTCAGCGCTGATGCTGGTGGCGGCGCTTCGGGGTGCTGAGCCTTTGCAGGTTCCTCAGGAGGTTGGAGCTTTTGTTGCCGCATTCTCGCTGATGTGTTCGACGGCAAGTTACCTGTTAATAGGGAAAATTAAGTGCTCGTTCCTGCTGCTTGGGGTTTCGGCTGCCGTGTTTTCGGCCGCTCTATGGTCGTTCGGTGCGCCTTTGTCGTTCGTGCTTCTCTTGGGGCTTCCAGCTCTGCTCTTGTCTTTAATTTCAGTTATTTTTCGGGATAAGGTCGATGTACAGGTCGAGGGGGATGACTAACGTTATTTGTCTATAGATTGGCTTATTCTTAGTCCATTGGTCGCTGATGGCTGAGCGAGATTTGCCGTCCTCATGACCTGCATCTACGGATGCTCTGAACAACTACTTCGGTAGTGCTGTCCGCTTGCCGGCGGCCTGAGAGACAATAGAGGCACACGTTGAGAAGCCATCCATGCAGCTGACATTTGGCGATACGCAGGGTCTGGGCAAGCGCAAGCAGACCCGGCGCGAGATTCTCCTTTACGAGGTGGACTGGGTAGCGCCATGAAAGGCACTACTGGCCCGGATCGAGCCACATTACCCGCGTTCGGGTCGCGTGGGTAAGTCGCCGTATGCGGTGGACACGATGCTGCGCATCCACCTGCTGCAGCAGTGATATGCGTTGGAGCGCTCCGGGCATGTAGTAAGCGCTGCACGAGATCGCTTCGATGCGGCTGTTCGCCCGGGTCAGCGAGCTTGATGCGATCCCGGATGACCAGTTGTTTGTCGGAAGCATTGTCGACAACATCAGCGGCTTCGATAGCGGCTTCGATAGCGGCTTCGATAGCGGCTTCGATGAACAGCGCATTGAGGAAGCTGCTCGAATGGCCGCGGTGCATGATGAGATCGCGGGGATGGCGATGGGTTACCACGGTCATATCGGCGACATGGGCAACTCGCTCTCAGGCGGTCAGAAGCAGCGCGTGATTCTGGCCCGCGCTCTCTACCGCCGGCCACGGATTCTGCTTCTAGATGAGGCCACCAGCCATCTTGATGTCATGCGCGAGCGCTTGGTCAACGAAGCCGTGCAGCGTATGGAGCTGATCAAGGTGATCGTGGCCCATAGGCCGGAGACCATAAACAGCGCCGACCGCGTGCTCGTGATGGAGCAGGGGCGGATCGTCCAGGAGGTGCGGCCCCAGCGTGGGGCGTCGACGGCGCCTGCTTCCGACGCCGAGGAATGCGTCGCGGCATCGGTCTGACTGGCGTCCCACAGGGTATCCAGAAGCGGGCGCGGGTCCGGCGCGCCTGTTTCATCCGGGGCATGTCGCCGCGCTTGGCGCGGTCGCTGGCATGGCGCTACCACCGCACCGGCGCGACAATACCCCCATGACCGACCGTATCCCCCTGTTGCTGCTGCCCGGCCTGCTCAACGATGCTGAACTGTGGCGCGCACAGCTGGCCGACCTGGCCGACATTGCCGATTGCACCGTAGGCGACCAGACCCGCGGCGAGACCCTGCAGGCGGTGGCCGAGGACGTGCTGGCACAGGCACCGGAGCGCTTCGCCCTGGCCGGTTTCTCGCTGGGTGGCTTCGTGGCCCAGCAGATCCTGCGCATCGCCCCGGAGCGCGTATTGCAGCTGGCGCTGATCGATACCTCGATCCACGCCGATTCACCGGAACGTGCCGAACAACGGCGTAGCCAGCGCGCCAGCGTGCGACTGCCTGGCAAGTTCCATGGCTTCGGCGATGTGCTGATGCGCAGCTACATCGACGCCTCACGGCTGGACGACTACGTGCTGGTGCAGCGCGTGCGCGACATGACCGCCCGCCTGGGGGCGGAGGTATTCCTGCGCCAGAGTGCGCTGGAGCGGCGCGACGGCCATGACGTGCTGGCGGGCTACCGCGATCCGCTGCTGATCGTGTGCGGTGCCAACGACCGCATCACGCCGCTGGCGGTGAGCGAGGAAATGCACGACCTGGTGCCGCACTCGCAGCTGGTGGTGGTGCCCGATTGCGGGCACCTGGCCCCGATGGAAAAGCCGGACGAGGTCAGTGCGGCGATGCGTGGGTGGCTGTCTGTGGATTGAAGGGGATCGGTGGCATCGGTGGTTCGTTCCACCCCAGTCTGTTGTAGGCGTGGTAACGAAGCACGCCGATACGTTCGTGCAACATCACCTCGGCCAGCAGCAGGTTGAAGGTCGAGGGAAGCCATCCGGGCGTAGCGCGTAGCCGGTCGCTGGGCAGGCCTTCGGCAATCACGCCGAAATGCTGGAAATAAAGCAGGCTTCGCCTGAGGTGAAGACCCGAGGTCACGATTACCACGCGCGATGGATCGTGGCGGAGCATCGCGCTGCTGTTCCGGGCGTTCTCCCAGGTGTTGGCGCTGGCATCCTCCTGCTCGATGCGATCCATCGGCACACCCAGACGGGCCAGCTCGCGCGCGTAGACGTTGGCCTCGCTGGTCTTACGGTTTCGTGAGGCACCTCCGCTCACGATCACCCTGCAGGTCTCGTGCTTCTGCTGGCAGAGCAGATAGCGCTGCGCCGTAACCAGCAATCGGCTGTACCCCACCAGACCCGGGCTGGAGCCCTCGGCATGGTGCTCGATGCCACCGCCCAGCAGCAGGATCGTTGTCTTCGGCCGATCTGCAGGTGTCGTGAATGCAGCGCTGGCCTGGGCCCGGTCGAGCATCCATTGCGTTATCGGGCCCGTTGCGCTGGACAGGGCCATCAGGGGCAGCATCGACAGGAGTGCCGCGGTGCGGAATCGGCGTGTGGCGATCAGTGCGGCACATGCCAGCAGAAGAAGAAGGGTAAACGCCAGCACAGTGCACCTCAGGAAAGTTTGAATGAATTCCGATGGCGCGGGGCCTTCGTTGTGTGGATGCTGGATGCCATGGATCTGAAGCGACTGTCACCCTCCGCAAGAGCGGGCGTCATTCTCGGCGGCGTATGGCTTGGATTAGGGCTGGGATACGTGTTTTCCGAGCGGTTTCCGGGTTTGTTCGCTCTCATTCATGAGCGGATGCAGTAGCGAATCGGGAAGATGCGTTGTCGCGAATGGCCCTGCACGAAATCGTATTTGGCCGGGAGCGTCATGCACGAACAGGTCGCATGCGACATATGGCGGAGACAGATGCACGCAATCGATCGACGTGGCATGGCGGGAACGCAGGCGGCAGGCGCCGATCGCCCTGAGCTTGGCGAGCATTCAATGCTGAAGGTGATTGCCGCGGTGTCACCATGCGAGCTGCCGTCCTTTGTTGCTGCGTTGGACGAAGCGATAGCACGGTGGAGGGTGGAGTCTGCGAGTACGCCCAGCAGCGATCTGGATGCAGAACTGGCGCGCCTGCACGCGCTCAAGAGCATCACGTCGGCGCTGGGCAGCAGGCTGATCGCCAGCGCGTGCGACGACCTGGGTGAGTGCCTTCGATCGGGCGCGGCGGCAGACCACATACGACGCCGCTCCCAAGCCTTGGCGGTAGCGGCGCAGCGCCTTCTGCAACGTTACATCGTTTCTCACAGGTGAAGGAGTCCGGCCATGCCCCATGCACCCTCTGCTCTGCTCGATCCTGGTCCCGACGCACTGCTTCAGGCGGCCCGCTCACTGGAAATGAAACGACTTGCGCTGTTGCTGTCCTCGCTGCAGGAGCCGCGTGCCAGCCTGTCCAGAGTGGTATTGCAGGTACTGACCGTGCTGTGGTGCTGGCTCTGGATGGATGGACCACAACCCGTGCTGGCCAACGAGGCGGCGAAGGTGCTGCCTGCGTCGATTGCGCTGCTTGTTGCGTCCGTGGCATGGGCCGCATGGGTGAACCTCCATAAGGATCGCGGTGTGGCATGGCGCGACGCGGTGGGCCTGCTCCTCAGCCTGGTGATGGTGACGGTGCAGGTCGATGCAGCCTTCATTCTTCTGATGACGCTCAATGCGACGCTGCCTTTCCTGGTGATCGCGGCGACGGCTGCCTACGGGCGGAGGGCGATCGCGCCAGCCATCGCTGCAACGGCGTTGGGGCTGCTGTGGGCCGCGCCGGAGGGCTATTGGATCTCACGACCTGCCTACCTGGCCTATGCCCTGGCGCTGACGATCCTGCTGCCGGCCGTGGTTGCCTCCATGGTTGCGGCCATGCGCGATATTGCGCTCCGTGCCGTCGCGTCGCGCGAGGCCCAGGGGCGGTTCATCGGAACGATGAGCCATGAGCTGAGGACGCCGTTGAACGCCATCATCAATGGCATCCAGTTGCTGGACATGGACGCCGCGACGCCGGCGCAGCGCAGTTCGTTTGCGATGGTGGCCCGGCAGGCAAGAGCGCTGCGGCATCGCATTGATGATGTCCTCGATGTGGCCAGCATCGAGGGTGGAACGCTGCGGCTTCGTCCTCAACCCTGTTCATTGGCGTCCGCGCTCGATGCGATGCAGGAAAGCTGCGCACCGGCTGCTGCGGAGAAAGGTGTACTGCTGACGGTGGAGGACTGCGATCCCGCAGTGTGGATGCTGGTTGACGCAGGCCGGGTCGAACAGGTGATCAGCAATCTTGTCTGCAACGGGATCAAGTTCAGCCCGGTGGGGGGCGAGACCCGCGTGTCCATTGACGCCTCCCGCATCGGTGAGCAATGGCAGGTGCGGGTGACCGTTTCCGACTCCGGGTGCGGTATCGACGAGAGCGACCAGGAGGCGATCTTCTCCCCCTTCGTCCAGGTGAGCGAGGGCGATGCCCGTTGCGAGCAGGGGGTTGGGCTTGGGCTCTACATCGTGCGACTGATTTCCGATGCCATGGGCGCGACGATCGAGGTGGGCCGCAGCACGTGGGGTGGCGCCTCGTTCCAGTGGTGCTTCACCGCTCCTGCCGTGATCGGCGAGGCAGCATCACCTTCGCTTGAGGCGGTGTTCAAGGCACATGCGGCGTCGGTACGATCCCTGCATTGCCTGCTGTTCGAGGATGTGGAAACCAACCGGCAGGTGGTCGAGCGGCTGATGGAATGTGCAGGTCATCGACTGAGTTGCCGGCACGACGGGCGCGATGCGCAGGCTGCGGTGGCGTCGCTTGCGCCGGACGTGGTGCTGCTGGACCTTCATATGCCGGGTTGCAGCGGTTGGGACGTGCTTGAAGCGGTCGGCTCCAGAACGGACGGTCCGCCCATCCTGGTGATGAGCGCGGACACGCGTCTGCAGGTCATCGAGAGGGCGCGTTCAATGGGCGCCGCCGGCTTCCTGTGCAAACCGTTGGATGTGCACGAGGTGCTGCGGATGCTGCACGAGGTGGCGCCCCGGGGATCCAGTCTGTAGAGCCGAGCCATGCTCAGCTCCAGGGAGACGGCAGCCGAGCGTGGGCTCGGCTCTACAACAACGGGGCCTCAATCCCAGGCCGGCGCAATGCCTTCCGGGTTGGCCAGGCGGTGCCCACGATCCAGCTTGGCGATCTGCGCCATGTCTTCGTCGGTGAGGCGGATCGCGGCCGCTTCCAGGTTGCCCGACAGGTTCCCGCGCTTGGTCGAAGACGGAATGACCGAGTAACCCTGCTGCAGTGCCCAGGCCAGTGCGATCTGCGCGGGCGTGGCCTGGTGACGGCCGGCAATGGCCTGGATCACCGGGTCCTTGATCACCTCGCCATAGGCCAGGCTCATGTAGGCGGTAATGTGGATGCCGTTGTCCTGCAGGAACGTCACCAGCAGGCGGTTCTGCAGGTACGGATGGATCTCGATCTGGTTGGTGGTGATCGCATCGGCGCCGAGGATCTCGATCGCCTTGCGGGTCTGTGCGATGGTGAAGTTGGAGATGCCGATCGCCTTCGTCAGGCCCTGTGCCTTGGCCTCGGCCAGTGCGGTCAGGTACTCCTCCATCGGCACGTCGACCTTGTCGTTCGGCGACGGCCAGTGGATCAGTGCCAGGTCGACATGGTCGGTGCGCAGCTTCTCCAGGCTGGTGCGCAGGCTGGCCAGCAGCGCTTCGCGCTTGAACTCGGTGATCCAGACCTTGGTGGTCAGGTAGATCTCATCGCGCGGCACACCGGAGTCGGCAATGGCCTGGCCGACCTCGGCTTCATTGCCGTAGATCTGTGCGGTATCGATGGCGCGGTAGCCGACATCCAGCGCGTTGCGCACGGAGTCGATCACGGTCTGGTCTTTGAGGCGGAAGGTGCCGAGACCGAAGGCGGGGACAGTCATGGGGAGCTCCAGCAGAGGGGAGGGATGCGAATATCCGGCAAAGGGTAGGCCAGTGGCCGCATACGTGCCGGCAACGGTGCATTGCACCACCGTACCGGCAGGGTGCCGGCACGGCATGACCTGTCTCAATGCGCGGCCACGGCGATGCCATCGGCGCGATCATCGATGCCATCACGACGGTCCAGGCGGCCGCTGAGCACGGTCAGCGCATACGCGCCCACCACCACCAGCGCGCCCAGCCACGGCGTGTGCATCAGGCCGATGTTCTCCACCACCAGGCCGCCGAGCGAGGCGCCCAGCGCGATGCCGATGTTGAAGGCGGCGATGTTCAGGCCCGAGGCCACGTCGGTGGCCTGCGGTGCATAGCGCTGCGCCTGCTTGACCACATAGACCTGCAGGCCGGGCACGTTGCCGAAGGCCACGGCGCCCAGCGCCAGCACGGTCAGCAGCATCAGCCAGGCGTTCCAGGCGGTGAAGGTGAGCGCGAACAGCACGATGGCCAGCAGCGCGAAGATGCGCTTCAGCGCGGGCACCGGGCCCATGCGGTCGGCCATGCGCCCGCCCCACAGGTTGCCGATCGCCACCGACACGCCGTACACCAGCAGCACCAGGCTGACCGCATTGGCCGAGAAACCGGTGACGTCCTGCAGGATCGGCGCCAGGTAGGTGAAGGCCAGGAAGGTCCCGCCATAACCCAGCGTGGTCATCGCATAGACGAGCAGCAGGCGCGGCTGTGCCAGCACCGCCATCTGCTGGCGGAAGCTGGACGGGGCGCTCTGCGGTACGCTGCGCGGCACGAACAGCAGCGCGCCCAGCAGTGCGATCACGCCGAGCCCGGCCACCGCCAGGAAGGTGGCGCGCCAGCCCAGGTGCTGGCCGATGAAGGTGCCCAGCGGCACGCCGGTCACCAGTGCCACGGTCAGGCCGGTGAACATGATGGCGATGGCACTGGCGGCCTTCTCCTTCGGCACCACCGCGGTGGCGATGATCGAACCGATCGAGAAGAACACGCCGTGGGCCAGGCCGGTGAGGATGCGCGCGGCGATCAGCGACGTGTAGCCCGGCGCCAGGAAGGCGATGACGTTGCCGAGGGTGAACAGCACCATCAGGGCTACCAGCAGCGACTTGCGCGGCACGCGGCCGGTGAGCGCGGTCAGCACCGGCGCACCGATGGCCACCCCGAGGGCATACAGCGAGACCAGCAGGCCTGCGGAGGGCAGGCTGACCTGCAGATCGGCGGCAATGGTGGGAATCAGGCCGACGATGACGAACTCGGTGGTGCCGATGGCGAAGGCACCGAGGGTCAACGCCAGCAGGGCGAGGGGAATGCCACGGATCATGGCCGGCTCCGGAGGGAAGGAAGGCGCGCAGTGTGCGCGGTGCACCTTTGCCGAAAAACCAGTCTTCACGCCAATCACTATTGCCGCTCAGTCAATAATGGCGGGATGAAGACCACTCTCGATGAAATGCAGGCCTTCCTCGCGGTGATCGACAGCGGGTCGATCAGTGCCGCTGCCGAGCAGCTGGGGCAGACGCCCTCGGGCGTGAGCCGTGCGCTGGGGCGGCTGGAGGACAAGCTGGGGATCACCCTGCTGACCCGCACCACCCGCCGCCTGCACCTGACTGCCGAGGGCGAGGCGTTCCTGCGCCATGCCCGGGCGATCATCGATGCGGTGGAATCGGCCGAGGAACAGATGGCGGCACGCCGCGAGCGCCCGGCAGGGCGCCTGCGCGTGGATGCGGCGATGCCGTTCGTGCTGCACGTGATCGCGCCGCTGGTGAGCGGCTATCGTGCGCGCTACCCGGAAGTGCAGCTGGAGTTGAACAGCTCCGACCGCTACATCGACCTGCTGGAGCGGCGCACCGATCTGGCGATCCGGATCGGGCCACTGGCCGACTCCACATTGCATGCGCGGCCGCTGGGGCGGTGCCAGCTGCGGCTGGTGGCAAGCCCGGCCTACCTGGCTGCACACGGCGAACCGGCCAGCGTCGCCGCACTGGGCCAGCACACACTGCTCAGCTTCAACGAGCCGGAGTCACTCAACCGCTGGCCGTTGCCCGGAGAGTCGGATGGGCTGCTGCTGGTGCGGCCGGACATCGCCGTGTCCAGTGGCGAGACACTGCGCCGTCTGGCGGTGGAAGGTGTCGGCATCACCTGCCTGTCCGACTTCGTCACCGATAGCGACCGCGCTGCTGGCACCCTGGTGCCGGTGCTGGCGGCGCAGACGCTGGATGTGTACCAGCCGATCCACGCGGTGTACTACCGCAACACGGCGGTGTCGGCGCGGATCAGCTCGTTCCTGGATTACCTGGGTGAAGCAATGGCGCAGAGCGGTTACCTGCGCTGATCGGATTCGGGTGGGTGCGGACCGTTGGTCCGCACTGCACCTGCCATCGCCCGACCAACGGTCGGGCGCTACCCATCTGACGCTGGCCGGCAACCGGACCAATCAGGCCGCGCGCGCCAACCCGCCCTTCGCATCCGCCGTGGTCGACAGATCGAACACATCCACCGCCTCGATCAACCGGTTCGCCTGCTGTTCCAGGCTGCGTGCCGCGGCGCTGGCTTCCTCCACCAGCGCAGCGTTCTGCTGGGTGGTGCCGTCCATCTGGATCACGGTCTGGCTGACCTGCTCGATGCCCGCGCTCTGTTCCTGCGAGGCGGCGGAAATCTCGGCCATGATGTCGGTCACGCGCTGCACCGAGGCCACGATCTCGGCCATGGTGTCGCCTGCCTCGCGCACGCGCTGTGCGCCATGGCCAACCTGTTCCACCGAGGCTTCGATCAGTGACTTGATCTCCTTCGCGGCCGCCGCCGAACGCTGCGCCAGCGTGCGGACCTCGCTGGCAACCACCGCGAAGCCACGGCCCTGCTCGCCGGCACGCGCGGCTTCCACCGCAGCGTTCAATGCCAGGATGTTGGTCTGGAAGGCGATGCCATCGATCACGCTGATGATCTCGGCGATCTGCCGTGACGAGGTTTCGATCGCGCCCATCGTCGTCACCACCTGGCCGACCACGCTGCCACCCTGCGAGGCGACCGCGTGCGCGCCGATCGCGAGCTGGTTGGCCTGGCGCGCATGTTCGGCGTTCTGGCGCACGGTGGAGGTCAGTTCCTCCATCGAGGCAGCGGTTTCTTCCAGGTTGGCGGCCTGCTGTTCGGTGCGGCGCGACAGGTCATTGTTGCCGGCGGCGATCTCTGCGGCGGCGGTGTGGATGTTGCCGGAGGCGTGCTTGATGTCGGTGACGATGGTCGCCAGCTGCGCGGCGGTGGTATTGGCGTCGCCGGCGATGCGCGCGAATACACCCTGGAAATCACCGTGCATGCGCGCGCCGAGACGGCCATCGGCAATCGCGCGCAGCATGCTGGAAACCTCGCCCAGGTTCAGTTCGGTGGTCTGCATCAGGCGGTTCAGGCCGTCGACCATCGCGCGGAAATCATGTTCGAAGCGTGCGCTGTCGCCGCGCTGGCTGAAGTCACCGGCGGCAGCGGCTTCGGCCAGGCGGCGGATCTCGCCGTTGATCACGCCGAGATTGGCCTTGGCGGTATCCAATGCATTGGTGATCACGGCCTTTTCGCCGGGCAGGCGTTCCATGTCCTGGCTGAGGTCACCGACGGCGTAGCGGCCCATGATCGCAATCGCGCGCATCTTCACCTGGATGTGTGCATCCACCAGCGTGTTGCTGTCGGCCACCATGGTGCCGAAGGCGCCGGGGAAGGCGCTGGCGTCCATGCGGTGGCTGATGGTGCCGGCCTCATGCGCCTGCGCCATCGTGGCCTGTGCATCCAGCACGCCGCGCAGCGTGGACTGCACCGCCTGCATGGCCTGCGCGAGGCGGCCGATCTCGTCGCGGCTGCGCACCTGCACCACGTGTTGCAGGTCGCCGGCAGCCACTGCACGTGCAGCGGCTTCCACCGCCAGTACCGGCTGCACCACGGCACGCCGCAGCCACCACGCCAGGCCCATCAGCAACAGCACGGCGGCCAGCACGGTCAACGCCGCGCACACCAACAACGTCTGCCGCGCCTGCTGGGAACGCGCGGCCACCGCCGCTTCTGCCACCTGTGTGGCGTGCGCGCTCAACGTATCCAGTGCGCTCGCCACCGGGCGATCCTTGCCGTGCACGAGGTTGTCGCCGGCAGCGGGATCGTAGCCGGCCTCCGCAAATGCCTGCAGGGCGGCGTGATAGTCCTTCTGCAGCTGCGCATGCAGGCCGATGAAGGCCTGTGCCAGATCACGCGTGCGCGCGTCCGGGCTGGTCACCAGGCCCTTGGCCAGCTGCTCGACCAGTCGGCCCTCGCTGTCGAAGGCATCCAGATGGCGCTGGCGCAGCGCATCGTCGCGGCCGCGCAGCAATACGTTCTTCCATTCCTGCACCTGGCCGCGGAACTCGCGTTGCAGGCGTTCTGCATCGCGGCTGTGCGCGACTTCGGGTGGAACTTCGGTGGACAGCTTCAACCAAGCGGAGGCCAGGCCCGCCAGTGCGCACAGCAGGACCACGGCCAGACCAACAGAAACCGCGCCGAGCAGCTTGGACTGCAGGCGCGGAGCACGGACAGACGCTTTCATGGAAGGGACTCTCGGGAAGGGGCAATGCGGTATCGACCCGTGCCCTGCACGTCTGAAGTGCGACAACGATCACATTCGCGTTCCGTTTAGCGATGTGAAGGAGATGTTTCATAGGACAAATGTGTCCATATGGAACGAATACGGACTCTCGACAGATGGTTTAAATGTAACTATTGTTGTTACATGAAATCAGCAAGCCCGCTTTCCGATGCCCTGCACGTGATGGCACATCTGGTGGGCCACGCTGCCCCGCGTACGTCCGAGCAGCTGGCGTCGTGCCTGCCGACGCATCCGGTGGTGATCCGTCGCCTGCTGGCACAGCTGCACAAGGCCGGCCTGGTGCGCAGCACGCGCGGCCACGGCGGTGGCAGCCTGCTGGCACGCGATGCCGCGGCGATCACCCTGCATGACATCTATCTGGCCGTGGGCGCACCACCGCTGGTGCAGGTCGGCGCCCGCGATTCCGGCGGCGGCTGCCCGATCCAGCAGCTGGTCAACAGCGCCCTGCTCGAAGGGGCGCGCGAAGCACAGCGCCTTCTCGAACAGCGGCTGCAGGCGACCACGCTGGACCAGCTCGGCGCCGACTTCGCCCGCCATCTCGCCCATCACCGTTCCCTGGAAGGTCATCATGAATCCTGATGTGCTCATCGTCGGCGGCAGCTATGCCGGCATTGCCGCCGGCCTGATCCTGGCCCGCGCCCGTCGCCCGGTCACCGTCATCGATGCCGGTTCACCGCGCAACCGTTTCGCCGGCCATTCGCACGGCGTGCTGGGGCTGGATGGCATCAGCGGCGCCGAGCTGCTGAAGACCGCGCGACAGCAGCTGCTGGACTACCCCACAGTGCGTTGGGTGCATGCCGAAGCCATGCAGGCCAGCGCCCGCGCCGAAGGTGTGGAAGTGCATACCGCCGATGGCCAGGTCCTGGCCGCGCGCAAGCTGCTGCTGGCCAGCGGTATCGCCGACCAGTTGCCGGCGTTGCCGGGCCTGGCCGAGCGCTGGGGCAGCACCGTGCTGCATTGTCCCTACTGCCATGGCTACGAAGTGGGTGGTGGCGCAATCGGTCTGCTTGGTGGGCACCCGATGTCCGCCAGCAAGGCGCCGCTGTTCGCCGATTGGGGAAATGTCACCTTCTTCAGCCAGGGCCTGCCGATCACCGATGAGGAGCGGGCCGCCATGCAGCAGCGCGGCGTGCAGATCGAGACCGCGCCGGTGGTGGGCGTGCAGGGCGACCAGCCGACCTGGCTGGAAGTGGAGTTGGCTGATGGCCGCCGCATCGCGCAACGCGCGCTGTTCGTGCCGGCCACGCAGACGATGGCGACGCCGCTGGTGCAGCAGCTGGGCTGCACCCTGTTGGAAAGCCCGCTGGGCGTGCTGATCGAGGTCGATGCGATGAGGCAGACCTCGCTGCCGAACGTGTACGCCGCCGGCGATGCAACCACAGTTGGCAACATCACCCTGGCTGCTGCCGAGGGCGTGCGTGCGGGCATCGGCGTGCACCACGCGCTGGTGACTGAAGACAGCGTGGCGCGCTGAACGTGTTCCGGTGGGTGCCGGCCTTGGCCGGCACCGTTCCATTACCCTTTCACGCACAGCACCTGCCGCAGTGTGTGCACCACGTCCACCAGGTCCAGCTGGGCGGCCATGACATCATCGATCGACTTGTACGCCGCCGGTGACTCGTCCAGCACGCCGCTGTCCTTGCGGCACTCAACGTGTGCGGTGGCCTCGCGGTGCTGGGCCAGCGTGATCTGCTGGCGCGCCGTGCCACGGCTCATCGCCCGGCCGGCACCGTGGCTGCAGCTGTGGAAGCTGTCCGCGTTGCCCTTGCCACGCACGATGTAGCTGCGCGTGCCCATGCTGCCGGGAATGATGCCCAGCTCACCCTCGCGGGCACTGACGGCGCCCTTGCGTGTCACCAGCAGCTCCTGGCCGTGATGCGTTTCCTTCTGCACGTAGTTGTGGTGGCAGTTCACCGCCATCGCCGCCAGCTGGAACTTCGGCAAGCGGTGGCGCATCTCGGCCAGCACGCGCGACATCATCGCCTCGCGGTTCTGCCGCGCGTAGTCCTGCGCCCACGACACCGCTTCAACGTAGTCATCGAACAGCGGCTCGCCTTCCATGAAGAACGCCAGGTCCTTGTCCGGCAGGTGGAAGCCCAGCACGCGCCGTGCCAGCTCCTCGCGCGCCTTCTCGATGAAGTAGGTGCCGATCAGGTTGCCGGTGCCGCGCGAGCCGCTGTGCAGCATCACCCACACCGTATCCGTCTCGTCCAGGCACAGTTCGATGAAGTGGTTGCCGCCGCCCAGCGTACCCAGCTGGCGGTCCAGCTTATCGGTGCGGATCCTGCGGTGCTTGTCCTTGATCTTCTCCAGGCCGTCGGCCAGCCCGGACTGCACCAACCGGGTGTGGATGCTGTCGGGCATGCGGTGATGCTCGCCGCCGCGCCCGTTGCCGACTGGGATGCTGCGCTCGATGCTGTTGCGCAGTTGCCGCAGGTCATCGGGCAGGTCGTTGGCGCGCAGCGTGGTACGCACCGCCGCCATGCCGCAGCCGATGTCGACGCCGACCGCGGCCGGAATGATCGCGCCACGGGTCGGAATCACCGAGCCCACGGTCGCGCCCTTGCCCAGGTGCACGTCCGGCATCACCGCCACCCACGGCCCGACGAACGGGATCGCGGCGATGTTGCGCAGCTGCTCGTGGGCCTGTGCCTCCAGCGGTACACCGTTGACCCAGCCCTTGATCGGCGTGGTGCCCTCGGCGTGCAGCCATTGATAGTTCTGTTGCGTGTCCATTGTCTTGTTGAATGTCCTTGATGGGCCGGCGGCGCGTCCCTGCGCCGCCGCGACCCCCTACCTGATCGTCACCAGCTGCTTCAGCACGCCATCCAGGCCGCCGAACACGGTGAGCTTGTCGATCTTCTCGGTGACCTTCTCCAGCGCCTCCAGCTCCTTCAAGCGCATCAGCACCGGGTTGTCCTCGATCAGCTTTGCGGTGTTGAGCTGCGAACGCGTGGCGTTGGCCTCCTCGCGGCGACGGATCACGCTGGCCTGGGCCTGCTTCTCGGCCAGCACCACGCCGTTGAGGATCTCCTTCATCTCGCCCGGCAGGATCACGTCCTTGATGCCCACGCCGAGCAGCCGCACGCCATGGCCCTCGATCGCCGCCTGCACATGGGCAGCGATCTCGCCGTCCAGTGCCGCCTTGTCGCCCAGCAGCTCGTCCAGGCTGCGTGCGGCGATCGCCTGGCGCAGGCCGAACTGCAGCTGCCGATAGATGAACTCATCGGCATTGCTCAGCGTGCGATGTGCACGCACCGGGTCGACCACCTGCACGGTCGCGGCCAGGTTCACCCGCAGGGTCACCTTGTCGCGGCTGAGCAGTTCCTGGCCGGACACGTCCAGCGAACGCGCACGCAGCTCCACGCGCTCCACCGACACGTTGCCGTTGAAGTTCCAGAACGCGTGCAGGCCGGCGTCCAGCGTCTGGCGCAGCGTGCCATCGATGAACAGCAGGCCGACCGACTCGCTCGGCACGGTGCTGATCACCGCGACACGCGGCAGCACGCCCAGCTGGCCCAGGCGCTGCTGCACGTCCAGCGGGATGCGCGGCTCGTCACCCAGCGCCATCACCCGTACCTGGGTGTCGACCGAACCGCGCCAGTACAGACGGCGGCTGCCCGGCGGCAGCACCTCGTCGATGCGGCCGTTGCGCAGCAACAGGCCGACTTCGCCGGCGCCGACGTTGGCCAGTACGAAGTGCGTGTCCAGCTGTGCGTCCAGCGCTTCGATCAGGCTGTCCTGGTCGCTGCCGGTGTAGGCCGCGCCCTTCGATGCGTTGTGGAGGTCCACGTGCGGCCGGCCGCCGAACGGCGACAGGCGGTGCACGCCCGGCAGCAGGATCTGCTGGAAACGACGGTTGCGATACACCAGGCCGCGCTCGCCGTCGCCGATCACGACCTTGATGGTCCAGAACATGGGAGTCTCTCCTTGTATGGCTCTGGTGGTCCGACCCGATGCGGATGAATCACCATGACCCGGGTCGATCAGGTCGTGGCGAGGCCGCCTGCACACCACGTGCAGGCGGCGGAAGAGGGCGGCCATCGGCGGACGGTCCGCGCGCGGAGCCTTCGGTGCGTCATCACCCTTGCGGCCACCGCTGCCGGCAGACAGCACCGGAGCAGAGTGGGGCAGGTAGTGGTGACAGGCCGAGGCCCGGCGTGCGGTCCGTTGCCTTCCACGTTCCTGCCCGAAGGCAATGACGATGGACGGCGACGATGGCCGCTGGGGCTTGCGCCCCGGGTGTTGCTTCAAGTCATGACGTGACAGGTCATGTGGTTGGAGTGGGAATCGAACCCACGACAGACGGATTACGGATCCGTTGCTCTGACCAAGCTGAGCTATCCAGTTGGGGACCGCGCGGAATCGAACCGCGTACCGGCGAACCGGTGCCTGCCTCCAGCAGGCGATCCAGGCGATGGCATGTCCGCGACCTCCGGCATACGCCACGGCAACGCCGCGCGCACCAGCCCGTGGTTGAAACGGGACCGTTGGTAGTCGAGGGTGCAGGCCACCGACATTATCGCGAGCGATAATGTTTGGGTGCGATGCAGATAATGTCCAGGCGCTGCCATGCACGCGGAGAAAATCCTCCGGTGGGGCGAAAAAACCTGGGTCAGTGAGCGGCGGGTTGCCGCGCGGGGTGCAGTTCTGGCATCGCGGGTCCTTGTGCCGACGCAAACGAAAACGCCCCCGGGACGTGCGTTCCGAGGGCGTCGTCAGGCCTCGGAGATCGGGGTGGCCGATCTCCGCAGGGCGGGTATCAGGCCGTTGTCAGCTGGACTTCCTTGCCGAACGCGCGCGCCAGCCCGTCCATGCGCAGGCATGGCAGCAGTTTGGCGATGGCGACGGAATGCGCGTTCAAGGGAAGTTTCCAGTGGTTGTTGAAACGAGGTGCGCACGATAAACCACGATTTAGTCGTGTGCAACCATTTTGTTCAATTATTTTCTTCGGTGTGTGTGTCATGCCGGCCAGCGGCCGGCACTACCGGGTCTCAGGCTTCCGTGCTGGCGGCGTCGAGTTGCGCGACATCCTGCACACTCAACGACAGGTTCGCTGCGGCCAGCAGGTCGTGCAGCTGCTCGACGCTGGTGGCGCTGACGATCGGTGCGGTGATCGACGGCCGTGCGATCTGCCACGCCAGTGCGATCTGCGCAGCGCTGGCGCCGTGCTTGCTGGCCACGTCATCCAGCGCCTGCAGGATGCGCAGGCCGCGCGGGTTCAGATAGCGCTTCACCACCGTCTCGCCACGCGCTGGGCTCTTGGCTGCATCGGCCGGCGTGCGGTACTTGCCGCTGAGGAAGCCGCTGGCCAGCGCGTAGTAGCCGATCACGCCGATCTGTTCGCGCTGCACCAGCGGTTCCAGTTCCTTTTCGTAGCCGGCGCGGTCATACAGGTTGTACTCCGGCTGCAGGGTTTCGTAACGCGGCAGCTTGTAGTCGGTGGAGACCTTCAGCGCGTCGGCCAGGCGCGTGGCGCTGTAGTTGGAGGCGCCGATCGCACGCACCTTGCCGGCCTCGATCAGGCGGCCGAATGCCGCAAGCGTCGCCTCCAGTGGCGTCGACTCATCGTCCTCGTGCGCCTGGTACAGGTCGATCACGTCGGTCTGCAGGCGGCGCAACGAATCCTCGACCGCCGCATTGATGTTGTCCGGGGTCAGGCCGGGGCGTTCGGCCCACTTGGCCACCTTGGTCGCCAGCACCACCTTGTCGCGCTTGCCGCTGCGCGCGAACCATTTGCCGATCAGCGTCTCCGATTCGCCGCCGACATTGCCGGGCACCCAGGCCGAGTACACATCGGCGGTGTCGACCAGATTGAAACCGGCGTCGACGAAGGCATCGAGCAGGGCGAAGCTGGCCTTCTCATCGGCGCTCCAGCCGAACACGTTGCCACCGAAGGCGAGCGGACGTACATGCAGGCCGGAACGGCCCAGTTCGCGGGTTGCCGTCATGGGCACGGACTCCTTGGGGGAAGTGCTCCAGAATAGAACGCGATGTGTGACCGTGCTGCGGCGACGACCACAAAACAGTGTTCCGCGGCGCGCACGCAGCTAACGTTTTGTGAACACCTGGGACGCTACGGCTGCTAGTCTCGCCGCATCTTCCGCTGGAGTCGTCCCGATGATGCCTGCTTCGTCCCTGCGTGGTTGCCGACTGCTGCTTGCGTCGGCCCTGCTTGCTGCTGTTCCTGCGTTCGCCGCACCGGCCACGGTAGCGCCGGCGAAGATCCAGGTCTCGCCGGCCATCGACGCGGCGGTGAAGGCGCCCACCCGCGATGCCAACAACGTCAAGCGCGATGGCTTCCGTCATCCGGCGCAGACGCTGTCGTTCTTCAGGGTGGCTCCGGAAAAGACCGTCATCGAGATCACCCCCGGCAACGGCTGGTACTCGGAGATCCTGGCGCCGCTGCTGCATGACAAGGGCCGATACGTCGCCGCCGTGGTCGACCCGATGGCCGTGCCCGAAGGCCGCGGCCGTGACTACCAGCAGCGCAGCCGCGACAGCCTGGAAAAGAAGTACGCCGGCGCACCGGCGCAGTTCAGCAAGACTGCCGTGGTCGCCTACGATCCGGCCAAGCCGGTGTTCGGCCCGGCCAATTCAGCCGACGTGGTGCTGACCTTCCGCAACGTGCACAACTGGCGCAAGGCCGGCCAGGCGCAGGGCATGTTCCAGGGCTTCTTCAACGTGCTCAAGCCGGGCGGCGTGCTCGGCGTGGTCGAGCATCGCGCCAAGACCGATGTGGCCGACGACGATGACACCGGCTATGTCGGCCAGCAGCAGGTGATCGCGATGGCCGAGGCGGCTGGTTTCAAGCTGGATGCGCGCAGCGAGGTCAACGCCAACCCGCGCGACACCAAGGACCACCCGAACGGCGTCTGGACGCTGCCGCCGACCAACCAGCACGACAAGGCCGACGATGCGAAGTACCAGGCGATCGGCGAGAGCGATCGCATGACCCTGCGCTTCATCAAGCCGTAAATCGGCAGGGCCGGGCCACGCCCGGCGAGCGCAGCGGCGTGGCAATCGACGCAATGTGCATCCGCCGGGCATGGCCCGGCGCTACCATCCATGGAGTGGACTGTTGAAGAAAGTGTTCTACATCGCCGTGGCCGTGCTGGTGCTGGCGCGGCTGATTGATTTCGTGTTCTACGGTGGCCATGCCTACGACCTGGTGGCGACGGTGGGGTTTGCCGTGCTGTTCGCCGGTGCGCTGCTGGAGGAACGTGCGCGTGCCATGAATCCGCCACCGGTACGCCTGCGGCGCCGGGCCAATGTCATCGCGGCGTGCGGCATCGCACTGGTGTTGGGTTCGTTCCTGCTGGAGTGGAAGGTCTTCGGCTGATCCCGCCGCAGCCTCGGCCAAAGGGGTGCCCGGCGAGCGAGCAGCGCGGCGTGGGACAATGCGCTTTCTGCCGCCCGCCGTGCCCGCAATGCTGATTGCCTTCAACAAGCCCTTCAACGTGCTCTGCCAGTTCACCGACCGCAGCGTGCCGCCGCGGCCGACCCTGGCCGGGTTTGGCCTGCCGCCGCGCGTGTATGCCGCCGGCCGCCTGGACCATGACAGCGAGGGCCTGCTGCTGCTGACCGACAACGGTGCGCTGGCGCACAAGCTGACCGACCCGAAGCACAAGGCCGACAAGACGTACTGGGTGCAGGTGGAAGGCACCCCCAGCGACGAGCAGCTGCAGCGGCTGCGCGACGGCGTTGAGCTGAACGACGGGCCGACCCTGCCGGCGAAGATCGAGCGCCTCGATCCGGCGCCGTCGCTGTGGACACGGGATCCGCCGGTACGTTTCCGCAAGACCGTGCCTGACAGCTGGCTGGCGATCACGATCCGCGAGGGCCGCAACCGCCAGGTGCGGCGGATGACCGCGGCGGTGAACCTGCCGACGCTGCGGCTGGTCCGCGTGTCGATGGGACCCTACCGGCTGGACGACCTGCAGCCGGGCCAGTGGCGGCAGATCGGTTGAAATGAAAAGGCCGGAGCCCTTCCTGCGGAAGGACCCCGGCCCTGGCAGCGGCCGACGATCTCAGGCGTCGCTGCCGATGTCGCTGTGCTCATCCACCACGGTGTCATTGCGGCGGTCACGTGCATTGATGCGCTGCGCCTGCCCATTCACCACGTGGCCATTGGCGGCCTTCTTCTTCTGCTGCTTGCGGTACAGCGCATAGCCGAGCAGGCCCACACCGACCGCAGCTGCGGCCACGGCCACTGCCGGATTGCGGCGCACGAACTTGGTCGCGGCCTTGCCGCCGGTCTTCACTGCGCCGATGGCGGCGCCGGTCTTGATCCAGTCCGCATTGCGCAGGCTGCCACCGGCGCTCTTCAGGCCATCGCCGGCGGTGTGGGCCAGCTCCAGGGCGCGCTCCAGAGCGCGGTCGGTGATTACGGTCAGCTTGCTCATGCGGGGGGTCCTTTGCCTCGGGTCGAAGTCCAGTGTCGCGTGTTGCCCGTAAACGGTATGTCAGTCGAGGCCGCACGTGGCGTGACTTTACCGCAGCCATTCAGGATCAGGCAGGGTCCGCAACCGGTGGTGCCGGCAGGGCCGGTCAGGTCCCGCGTGGCTTGGCCCGGTGCGTGGCCGTGGCCGTCCACGGGTCATCCGGCCACGGATGGCGCGGGTAGCGGCCCTTCATCTCCTTTTTCACTTCGGCGTAGGTGTTTTCCCAGAAGTTGCGCAGGTCCTGGGTGACCTGCAGCGGCCGGCCACCGGGCGACAGCAGGTGCAGGGTCAGCGGCACGCGCCCATCGGCGATGCGCGGCGTATCAGCCAGGCCGAACAGTTCCTGCAGCTTCACCGCCAGCACCGGCGGCAACGGCTCGCCACTTTCGCTGTCCAACGCGTAGGTGATCGGCCGTTCCAAGCCTGAAGGTACGGTGATGCGGGTCGGC
Organism: Stenotrophomonas sp. AS012628; assembly: GCF_010608305.1. Taxonomy (NCBI): domain Bacteria; kingdom Pseudomonadati; phylum Pseudomonadota; class Gammaproteobacteria; order Lysobacterales; family Lysobacteraceae; genus Stenotrophomonas; species Stenotrophomonas sp. AS012628. Next base: position 133,989 of record NZ_VMBJ01000003.1, read on the forward strand.
GCATGGCGCTCGACCAGCTGCCGCTGCGACCACTCCAGCGGCGACTTCAGCGCCTCGCCGAAGCTGGACTCGTCCAGCGCATCCAGACGGCTCTTGCCGGCGAACGCGGGCTGCAGCCACTGCGCAAGGTTGGCCAGCAGGGCCGCGTCGCTGCAGTCGGGCAGATCCAACTCCGGCATCCAGCGCCGCAGTGATTCCACCCGTGCCTGCCACTGGCGCAGGCCTTCGGTCCATGGCAGCGCCTGCAGGCCGAGCTCGGCCACCGCGTCAGTCAGCGCCTGCGCGGCGTGCTGCGGATCGACCCGGCCGGCCGAGCGGCTGTCCAGCACGATGCGGTCGAAACGGGTCTCGCGCAGGGCCACCAGGGCGCGGCGCTCGCTTTCCCAGCGGACCACATCTTCGGTGACGAAGCGCTCCGGCCACGCCTTGCGCAGCTGGCCTTCGTCCACCGGTGCGGCACGCAGCAGCAGCGCATCGCGTGCCTCGAAGCGAAGCTCGCTGGCCACCAGCCACGGTTCGCCACGCAGGTCGCTCAGTTCGTGCAGGCGCGCGCTGCGACCATTGGCCAGCAGGTAGCGCAATGGATCGCTGGGATGCTGGAAACCGATCCGGTCGGGGAAGGCATGTGCGAGCAGGTCACCCAGTTCGTGGGCCTCGATGCTGGCGGGCGGCGCGGCATCACAGCGCAGGCGACGTCGCCACTGCTTGGCGGCCGCATCGATGGCGGCCAGACCGCTGTGGTTGGCATCGGACGGCGCACGACCATTGCGGAACGCGGCCAGCGCACGCCAGCGTGCGGCCAGCGCATCACCGCCCTGGCGCAATGGGTCGCGCGCCTCCAGCAGGGCGGCCAGATCAGCGGCCAGCGCCTGCGCACGTGCATCGGGCGCCGCCAGCAGCATCGCCGCCATCCGCGGATGCGTGCCCAACGCCAGCACGCGCCGGCCAAGTGCGGTGATCGCACCGCTGCTGGCCAGGGCGCCGAGCCGTTGCAGCAGTTCGCGTGCCGCGCCCATCGGGCCGGCCGGCGGCGGGTCGAGGAAGCGCAGGTCGCTGCTGCCCCAGGCCGCCAGTTCCAGTGCCAGTCCTGCCAGTTCTACCTGGTCGATCTCGGCGCGACGCTGTGGCTCCAACCGCTGCGACTGCGGCCACAACCGCCAGGCCACGCCCTCGGCCACGCGTCCGGCGCGGCCGGCGCGCTGGTCGGCCGACGCCTGCGCGATGGCCACCACGTCCAGCCGGGTAAAACCGCTGTTGGGGTCGTAGCGCGGTTCGCGTGCCTGGCCACTGTCGATCACCACGCGCACGCCGGGCAGGGTCACCGAGGATTCGGCCACGTTGGTGGCCAGCACCACGCGGCGGCGACCATCGCTGGCGGCCTGCAGCACGCGCGCCTGTTGTTCCACCGGCAGTTCACCGTGCAGGGCCAGCACTTCGACGCCGGCATCCAGCGATTCCTGCAGTCCAGCCTGCACGCGCGCGATTTCGCGCTGGCCGGGCAGGAACACCAGCAGGTCACCGGGGTGTTCGGCCAAGGCCTGCTGCACCGCGCGGCGCACCTGCAGTTCCAGCGCCTCATCGCGGCGCGCCGGGAAATGGCTGACCGTCACCGGGTAGCTGCGGCCTTCGCTGCTCAGCCGCGGCGCATCGAGGAAGCGTGCCAGCCGTTCGCCATCCAGCGTGGCCGACATCACCACCAGGCGCAGGTCATCGCGCAGCTGTGCCTGCACGTCGAGCGCCAGTGCCAGGCCGAGATCACCGCTGAGATGGCGCTCGTGGAATTCGTCGAACAGGATCGCACCGACCTCTTCCAGCATCGGGTCGTCCTGCAGCATGCGGGTCAGGATGCCTTCGGTGACGACTTCAATGCGTGTGCGCGCCGAGATCTTGTTCTCGAAGCGGATGCGGTAGCCGACGGTGCCGCCCACCTCTTCACCGAGCTGCCGCGCCATGAACAGTGCAGCGCTGCGTGCGGCCACCCGGCGTGGTTCCAGCAGGATGATCTTCCGCCCCTGCAACCACGGTGCATCGAGCAGCGCCAGCGGCACCTGGGTGGTCTTGCCGGCGCCGGGCGGGGCTTCCAGCACCAGCCGTGGCTGCGCGGCCAGGTGCTGCTGGATCTGCGGCAGCAGCGGGGAAATCGGGAAGAGCGGGGCGTTCATGTGCAAAGGATAAGGGGCCACGGCGGGCGCAGGTACAATGCGCGGGCACTTTTCCCCCACGATGACCATGCACCTGATCGATATCGGCGCCAACCTGACCCACGATTCCTTCGACCGTGACCGCGATGCCGTGCTGGATCGCGCGCGCCAGGCCGGCGTGGTGCAGATGGTCATCACCGGTGCCAGCCGCGAGCACTCACCGTTGGCGGTGCAGCTGGCGCAGCAGCATCCGGGCTTCCTGTATGCCACCGCCGGCGTGCACCCGCACCATGCGGTGGAATACACCGAGGAGTGCGATGCCGAAATGCGCGCGCTGCATGCCCACCCGGAAGTAGTGGCGGTGGGCGAGTGCGGGCTGGACTACTTCCGCGATTTCTCGCCGCGCCCGGCCCAGCACCGCGCGTTCGAGCGCCAGCTGCAGCTGGCCGCGGACAATGGCAAGCCGTTGTTCCTGCACCAGCGCGATGCGCATGCCGATTTCATGGCACAGATGAAGAACTTCGAAGGCCGCATCGGCCCGGCGGTGGTGCATTGCTTCACCGGCGAACGCGACGAACTGTTCGACTACCTGGACCAGGACTGGTACATCGGCATCACCGGCTGGCTGTGTGACGAGCGCCGTGGTGCGCACCTGCGCGAACTGGTGAAGAACATCCCGGCCAACCGCCTGATGATCGAGACCGACGCGCCGTACCTGCTGCCGCGCACCCTGAAGCCGATGCCGAAGGATCGCCGCAACGAGCCGATGTTCCTCTCGCACATCGTGGAAGAGCTGGCGCGCGACCGTGGCGAGGACGTTGCGGTGACGGCGGCCAATGCCACGGCGGCCACGCGCACTTTCTTCCGGCTGCCCGACGCGGGTTGATCCGTAGAGCCGAGCCCATGCTCGGCTTATCGCGCGCAGCGCGAAAGACGCAAAGAGCAGCCGAGCATGGGCTCGGCTCTACAAAGCGCTGTCCGGTAGCGCCGGGCCATGCCCGGCGAGCGAAGCGGCCAGCGCCTGCAGTCCTTCCCGATACGTCGGAAACCGCGGTGCCCACCCCAGCGCCACACGCGTGCCACGACTGTCGATGCGCTTGTTGCTCTGGTAGAAGCGCTGCAGCGTCGGGCTCAGCGCTGGATCGTCCCAGGCCACGGCCGGCGGCATCGCAAGCCCGGCCAGCTGCGCGGCGAAGGCCAGCACATCCTGTGGTGGTGCCGGTTCGTCGTCGGCCGGCAGGTATAGCCCCTCCACGCACGGCCGCTGCATCGACGCGATAACGACCGTTGCCAGGTCATCCACGTGCAGCCGGTTGAACACCAGCCCAGGGCGCACTACGTGGCGGGCGCGTGCCTGCGCCAGCTGCAGCAGCACATTGCGCCCCGGCCCGTACAGGCCAGGCAGGCGGAACACCGCCGAGGCGATGCCGCGTTGTCCGGCCAGCGCGCGCCACTGGGCTTCCGCGAGCAGGCGCTGCACACCGACGGCCCCGGTGGCATCTGCGTCGCTGGTTTCGTCGATCCAACCGCCAGCGCGGTCGGCATACACCGAGGTGGACGACAGATAACCGACCCAGCGCAGTGCCGGGCTGGCCAACAGCGCGGGCAGCAGCAGGCGCAAGGCAGGATCGCCCTCGGCATCGGGCGGCACGCTGCACAGCACGGCCTCGGCGTGTGCGATCTCCTCGAGCAGGGCCGGCGAAGGCGAGGCGTCAGCCTGCAACCGGTGCCGACGCAGGCCATCGCCGGGGGCCGCTGCCGGATCGCGTACTGTTCCCGCAACCTGCACGCCGCGCGCCCGTAGCTGCGCGGCCAACACGCGGCCACTCCAGCCCAGGCCGAGGATCAGCACCCGCGCCGGCAGCGCGCCCGCCTGCAGCGCGAGGCTCACGCGCCGCGCTGGGCCTGATAGGCCTGCAGGCTGCTGTACGCCACCTGCAGCAGCAGGCCTTCCTGGTCGGCTTTGCGCGCACGCACCAGCATGTCGCCGACGATCTGTTCGGCCTCCACCTGCTGGCCAGCCTCCAGATCACGCAGCATCGATGCCTTCAACGCCGAGCCCGCCTGGGTGAGGGTGCCGCGTGCGGTGTCCTGCGCGGCATCGGGAATCGGCTCACCGGCCGCTTCGGCCACGGCCAGGCATTCGTCGTACAGGCCGCGCACGATCGCCTCGCCATCATCGGTGGCGACGATGGTGCCGATGTCCGCGCGCAGCAGGCAGGTGGCGGCGGCCAGTGCGGTCAGGAAGGTGTACTTGATCCACTGCTCCTGACCGATGCGCTCGCTGGCCAGGTGGTCGAGGTTGGCCTGTGCGCAGGCAGCAGCGAAGGCACGCACTCGCGCGGAGATCGCGCCACCATCGCGCTCGCCGAAGGTGAGCTTGGCTGGCTTGCCCAGATGCAGCACGGCGCCGTCAGCGGCCTTGGTGGCGCTGATGAAGCACAGGCCGCCGAGCACCGCCTCGCGGCCGAAGCGCAGATCCAGCGCGTCGTAGTGATGCAGGCCGTTGAGGATCGGCAGTACGGTGGTGTTCGCGCCCACGGCCGGAGCAATGGCGTCGATCGAGCTGTCCAGGTCGTAGGCCTTGCAGCTGAGGATGACCAGATCGAACGGCTTCTGCGCGGCCAATGCGGGCAGCGTATCGGCGGTGACGTGCTGCACCGGGAAGCGGGCGTCGCCGAGCGGGCTGCGGATGACCAGGCCGTCGCGGTCCAGCTGGGCGGCGCGTGCGGGGCGGACGAGGAAGGTCACGTCCACGCCGGCCTGGGCCAGGCGACCACCGAAGTAACCGCCGGTACCGCCGGCGCCGAGGATCAGGATACGCATTGCACGTTCACCGTTTGCTGGGGGAATCATGAGTCCGATTGTGCCGGAGAATGTGGCCAACGGCGGTGCCCCCGTGGTGGTTCGCGGAAAGCACTGTTCATCGGGGGTGGCCGGGCGCGGCCACCACGGGAAGCAGATCAAGAGCGGAAGCGGGTCGTTCGCTGCGCTCGCTCGTGTAGAGCGGTGCTCAGGGCAGCTGTTCGCTGAAGTCCTCGGTGTATCCCAATAGAAGCGTGGTTCGGGTGGCCAGCGTTGCAGCCAGTTGTGACCAGATGTCGTGCGTTCCGGCAGCGTAGACACGCTGCAGGTCAGCAACCAACGCGTTTGCCTCTGCTGGCGATGGCGCGCTGTCGCGCTGGAAGCCCAGCCACGATGCGCCGAGTCCGAACAGGCGGTAGTCGTAGCGCTCCTGCAGGTGCCGTATCAGGGCGTGATTCTGGAAGATGTCCCAGTCCGCGCTGAAGTAGCCGTTGGGCAGGGCGGCGATCAGCAGGTCATCGCGGTCCACCGGCACCTGCTGTACGCAGACCGCTTCGTCGACGATGAGGTCGGGTGCGGCATTGGCCGTGACCAGCGTCTCGATGTGTGCGTCATTGCACAGCAAGGTACCCGGCAGGGTGGTCCATTCCAGCCGATGAGAGGAATGTTCGAGCTGCGCGACGACATGCGCCAGCAACCGCTGGCGTGCCGCCAACGCATCTTCGGGGGTTGCCGGGTCTTCGTCCTCGTACAGTGCGATGCGCGCGTCGTCGGACGCGTGCATGCTGGTGTAACGGCACTGACCGACATCGTCGAGCGTGCACAGATAGCGATGGCGGGGATTGGCCACGTGCAGCGACGCCAGGCAATCCAGTACCTCATCCAGCGTGGACGAATCGCCCAGCAACACATGGCTGAAGGCATCGATGGGGCCGTCCGACACGGCCTTGTCCAATGGAATGGAAGTGATCTTCATCGCCACAGCCTAGCCGCAATCCCAGACGAAAAGCGCCGAGCATCGGCTTGGAACGCTTCATTCACGCATGGCGTGGATCCATCGTGTCGACCAAGGTCGACACCCACCCACAGCAGCGGCAATCTGTCGAAGGCGGGGTGGGTCCGATTGCGGGGGTGTCCGCGGCATGGATGCCGCGGCCAAGCCCCCAGGGATGGGTTTACGGCGTCCCCCGCAACCGGACCCACCCCGCCAACCCACGGAATGCCAGCTTTTGATGTTGCCGTAGAAGTTGACGTTGATTCGGCGGGTGCAGGGCCGCAGGCCCTGCACGCAAAACTCAGCTGCGCATGCCCACGCCACGGCGCAGCAGCCACAGCGCCAGCGCCGTCAGCACCACCACGAAACCGATCATCAGGCCGTAAGCCACCGGCAGCGGCACATCGCTGCTGCCCAGCAGGCCATAGCGGAACGCATTGACCATGTAGAAGATCGGGTTCGCATGCGTGGCCGCTTCGGCCCAGCCCGGCAGCAGCTTCACCGAATAGAACACGCCGCCCAGGTAGGTCAGCGGGGTCAGGATGAAGGTCGGCACGATCGCCACGTCGTCGAACTTCTTTGCATACACCGCATTGATGAAACCGGCCAGCGAGAAGATCGTCGCGCCCAGGATCACCGTGGTCAGCATCACCAGCGGGTGCGGGATGCGCACCGGGGTGAAGAACATCGCGATGATCAGCACGATCACGCCCACCATCAGGCCGCGCAGCACGGCGCCGGCCACGTAGCCCCACAGGATCACCCAGTTCGGCATCGGGCTGACCAGCAGTTCTTCCACGTGGCGACCGAACTTGGCGCCGAAGAACGAGGAGCTGATGTTGCCGTAGCTGTTCTGGATCACGCTCATCATCACCAGGCCCGGCACGATGAACTGCATATAGGTGTAGCCACCCATGTCACCCACGCGCGACCCGATCAGGTTGCCGAAGATCAGGAAGTACAGGGTCATGGTGATCGCCGGCGGCACCAGGGTCTGGCCCCAGATGCGCATGATGCGTGCGACTTCGCGGCGCACGATGGTCAGCAGCGCGACGCGGTTGCGCTGGCCGTCGGTCAGCTCGGTGGTGCTCATGCGGAAGTCTCCAGGTTGCCAGTGAGGCGCACGAACAGCTCCTCCAGGCGGTTGCTCTTGGTACGCATCGAACGCACGCGGATGCCGGCCTCGTTGAGCGTGGCGAACACGCGGTTGAGGTCCATTGCGCGTGGCATGTCGATGTCCAGCGTGTGCGGGTCCGGCGCGGTCAGCGTCGCGCCTTCGATCACCGGCAGCTGCGCCGGCAGCTCACCGTCGATGTCCAGCAGGAAGCCTTCCACGTCCAGCTTGGCCAGCAGGGCGCGCATCGGGCCCTGCTCGACGATCTGCCCATGGTTGATGATCGCCAGGTGGCGGCACAGGTACTCGGCTTCTTCCAGGTAATGGGTGGTGAGGATGATCGTGGTGCCGGCCGCATTGATCTCCTTCAGCACCCGCCACATGTCGCGACGGATCTCGATGTCCACGCCGGCGGTTGGCTCGTCCAGGATCAGCAGGCGCGGGCGGGTCATCATCGCGCGGGCGATCATCAGCCGGCGCTTCATGCCGCCGGACAGCGTGCGGCTCATCACCTGGGCCTTTTCCCACAGGTGCGCGCGCTTCAGCTCCTCTTCGGCGCGCTGTTCCGCTTCCTCGCGCGGCACGCCATAGAAGCCGGCGTAGTTCACCAGGATGTCGAAGGGCTTCTCGAACAGGTTGAAGTTGATTTCCTGCGGCACCAGCCCGATCAGGCGCATGGTGGCGCTGCGGTTGCGCACCAGGTCGCTGCCGAACACTTCCACCTGGCCCTCGCTGAGGTTGACCAGGGAGCTGATGATGCCGATCAGGGTCGACTTGCCGGCGCCGTTGGGGCCGAGCAGGGCGAAGAAATCGCCCGGGGCCACTTCCAGGGAAACCCCCTTCAGGGCCTGGGTGCCGTTGTCGTAGGTCTTGCGCAGGTCGCGCACGCGCAGGGCGGGCGCCATATCGTTCTGGGATGCCAAGCTCGAAGCCTTCGCGCCCATGGGCTGGCGCTGGAGAGGGGCGGGGAGGGGCTATTATAGAAGACCCCGAGGGCTTGCCCCGGCTACACACTGTCCCGAAAAGTCGTGCCTGTTCAATTCCCCCTCAAGCTGGTCGGCTGCCGCATGCTGGCCCCGACCGTCGGCCACTACCAGTTCGTGCGTGACGATGGGCAGCCGCTGGATTTCCAGCCCGGGCAGTTCATCCAGGTCCATTTCAGCTACGCCGACGGCACTGAAACCAAGCGCAGCTACTCGCTGGCGACCATCCACGACCATGCGCTGGGCCCGGGCGAGGCGGTGGATATCGCGGTCAGTTTCGTGCCCGGTGGCGCCGCCACGGCCCTGTTCGAGGCGCTGGAGCCGGGCGGCCAGATCAGTGCGTCCGGCCCCTATGGCCGGTTCTGCCTGAATCCCGGCGACCACAATGCCCGTTACCTGCTGATCGCCACCGGCACCGGCGTCACCCCGTACCGCTCGATGCTGCCGCTGCTGGAAACGGCGATGGCCGAACGGGGCGTGCAGATCGTGCTGCTGCAGGGCGCGCGCAGCCCGGGTGAGCTGCTGTACAGCGAAGATTTCTACAGCTTCGCCGAAAAGCACCGGAACTTCCGTTATGTTCCGTGCCTGTCGCGCGAACTGCCGGCTGATCCTCACCCGGACGTGCAGCACGGCTACGTGCAGCAGGCGCTGGCCGGTTTCACGCCGGACCCGGCCACCGACATCGCCTACCTGTGCGGCAACCCGGACATGGTCGATGCCTGCGCCGAGCTGCTGAAGGCCGCCGGCCTGGGCAACCCGCAGATCCGCCGCGAGAAGTACGTCAGCAGCAAATAGGTCCGGGTAGTGCCGGCCGCTGGCCGGCATTCCCTGAACCGGAGGCGGCATCACGCCGCCCCCGGTGCCCTGCTTCAGTACGCGATCCAGGCATCACGCCAGGCAAAGCCCGTGCCCGGGCGATAGGCATCGGCATTGATGTTGCACCACGCGCCTTCCGGGAACGGGCGGCAGGCGTAGAGCCTGCCGTCGGTACCCTTGACCACGGTTTCGCCCGGCTTGTAGCTGCCGATACCGGCCGGATACACGAAGTCGTAGTCGTCGCCCGGCGGCGGATCGATCGGGCCCGGCACACGGGTATCGATCTGGAACAGGTTGCCCGGCTTCAGGTAGACGCGGTTCTCGGTGGCCGAGGCGACCGGTGTGATCACGCCGTTCTTCATCACGCCTACGCGCGCCTGCTGCGCACTGGCGTTGACCTTGCGGGCCAGCGCCAGCGGCCACTGGTTCGCAGCGGTCTGACCTGCGGCCAGGGTGATCTCCGGGCGCTCCAGATCGTTGCCCTGAGCGTTGAACACGCGCAGGGTCACGGTGGTGCCCACGTCCAGCGCACCGCGGGCGGTGACCGGGCCGGCATCCTGCCACTGCGGCGGCGGGGTCACACCACCGCCCCCCTCAAAGCGCACGTCCGCGCAGGTATAGAACGCTTCACCGGAATCCGAGCGCTGCCAGGTGTTGTAGATGATGTGCTGGCCGCTGCGCTTGGGCAGTGGGCAATCCAGCTTGTAGACGTCGCCGGAGACCGGCACGTTACCCGCCGTGCAGAATTCCTGCAGGTCGGCCCAGCGCAATGGGCTGCCCGGCTGCCAGCCGTCGCGGGTGACGTAGAACTTCCACTCGCGGGTGGCATGCGGGGCCGGTGCCTTGAACTCGAAGGTGTAACGCCCGCGCGAATCGGCATGGATCGGTGAGGTCGGCCAGTCACTGCGGTTCAGATCGAGGCCGCGGTACTTGCTGTTGCCGCCGCTGCACAACTCGCCATCTGGAACCACCGCTTGATGGTTGCCATTGGCGTTGGCCTGATTGACACCGGCCCAGTCGTAGAACGGCTGGGCGCCACCAATGGCCTTGGCGGCGGCACAGGCCGGGTTGGTCGGATTTTCGGGATTGCCCTGGTAACAGGAATAGACGCGGCTGGAGGGTTTGGACATGGTGCCGTGGGCGAAAGCGCTGCCAGAGGTGGCAATGCCTGCGATCACAGACAGCGCGATGACAGTCCGATGTGACAGATGCATGGAGATCTCCTGTGGGTGGTGAAACCCCGCGAAGTCTCGGCATCCCACCCGCCCGCATCCATCGGATTACTTTGAAAAAAGCATCGCGTGGTTCCGTATGGGAACGGCTTCACACTCACGCGCTGGCGCGTCTCACGCTATGCAGGGAACGGCGCTCTGCCACCGTTCCCTGCACCCGGTCTCAGTATGCGATCCAGGCATCGCGCCAGGCCGCACCCACACCCGGCCGGTACGCCTCGGCATTGACGTTGCACCACGCACCTTCCGGGAACGGGCGGCAGGCATACAGCTTGCCGTCGCTGCTCTTCACCACGGTCTGGCCCGGTACATAGCTGCCGATGCCTGCCGGGTACACGTGGTCGAAATCACCGCCCGGCGACGGCGTACCCGGGTCCGGCACCCTGGTATCGAGCTGGAAGCGGTTGCCGTCCTTCAGGTACACGCGATTGTCGGTGGCCGACGCCGACGGCGTGATCACGCCATTGGCAAGCACACCCACGCGCGCATGCTGTGTACTGCCATTGACCTTGCGGGCAAGCGCCAAGGGCCACTGCGAGGCAGACGTCTGGCCGCTGGCCAAGGTCGTTTCCACACGTTCGACATCGTTGCCGCTGGCGTTGAACACCCGCAGTGCCAGCGTGGTACCCACCGGCAACTCACCGCGTGCGGTCACCGGGCCAGCATCCTGCCATTGCGGTGCCGGCGTCGTACCTCCGCCGCCGCCTTCAAAGCGCACGTCCATGCAGGTGTAGAACGCTTCGGTCGAATCCGAGCGCTGCCAGGTGTTGTAGATCACATGCTGGCCGTTGCGCTGCGGCAGCGTGCACTGCAGCTTGTAGGTGCCATCGGCCGACAGCGGCGTATTGCCCAGGGTGCAGAACTCCTGCAGATCGGCCCAGCCCAGCGGGCTGCCCGGCTGCCAGCCTTCGCGGGTGACATAGAAGCGCCAGTCACGCGTGGCATGTGGCGCGGTCGCCTTGAACACGAAGGTGAACCTGCCATTGGCATCGGCATGGATGGGCGTGGTCTGCCAGTCGCTGCGGTTCACGTCCAGGCCGCGGAAGGTGGGATTGTTGCCGCTGCACAGCTTGCCGTCGGGCACCACGGCCTGGTGGTTACCGTTGGCGTTGGCCTGGTTGATGCCGTTCCAGTCGTAGAACGCCTGCGATCCACCGACCGCCTTGGCGGCGGCACAGGCGGGGTTGGTCGGATTCTCGGGATTGCCCTGGAAACAGGCATAGACGCGGCTGATCGGCGTGGTCATGGTGCCGTGGGCGGATGCATTCCCGGCCAGGCATAGGCCCGCAGCCGCGAACGAGGTGGCCATCAGCAACGGTATGGATCGGAATGACATGGCGCTTCCTTGTGGTCGTCGAAAGAGAGCGGTGGCCGCAGGAGCTGCGCTGCACGGCGGACTTTCGGCGGCACCACGGCGAGTATCGAGTCGCAGCGCAGGGGGCGGAACCATGGAAATGCCGATCCGTGACTGTGGGTGTGAAGCCCTTCCCGCAGGCTTCACGCGGGACTGAACGGATGCGCTGGCGATCACGTCTTCGGCGTGGCAACGATCACGTCGTGGAGATCGTGCTACGTCGGCGTCATACCCACGCGATCCGCCTGGCATGAGAAGCAGCCGTGGGCCGCGTTGTGCAGCTGCACGAAGGCCACGGCAGGATCGGCAAACAGCGCGTCCAGCCGAGCGGAGACGTCCGTGCCCGCGCTGATCTCTGCGGCCAGCATCCATGCAGCCTGGTCATAAGCGCGCAACGAGATCATCCGGCGCTGTACGTACGGCGGTACTTCACCCGGCGGCAGCACGCAGCGGGTGACGCCACGCTGCACGAAGATCGGGCCCGAGGCGTGATAGGGCGAGTGCAGGGGCAGGTGCACATGGGACAACAGCAGCAGCTCGCTGCCACCGGGTGGATCGCTCAGGCTGATCCGGCAGGGGTGTCCTCCTGTTTCGCCGGCCCAGCGACGCTGGATGCCCAGCGCAGCCAACGCGGTGTCGCTCTTCTCGAACAGGTGCAGGAACGGGCGGTGGTCGATGCCACCGAGGTACCACGCATGCATGGGCGTCTCCTTGGTTTTCCGCGGATTCTGCGCATGCGCCGGCCGCCATGCTCGACGTTTTCAGACCCCGCATCGCCATCGGGGCGGGAAGCGCCGGAGGGATCGCACCACAAGGCGCTAAGATGCGCGCGCCCCCCGGCCGATGAGCGCCGCATGTCCCTGGATTTCCCGACCATTACCGTGCTTGGCTTCCTGCTCTGCATCGGCATTGCCGTGGGGTTCTCATTGCTGCTGGTGGTGCTGCGCGGGCAACCGGTGCTGCGCCTGTGGACCGCCAGCCTGTGGCTGCTGACCCTGGGTGTGACCCTGCTGGCGCTGCGACCCTACCTGCCGTTGGCGCCGGCCATACTGGCCGGGAATGCGGCGATGGCCGGCTGCGCGGTGCTGATGCTGCGCGGCGTGGCGCTGCATCTGGAACAGCCGCTGCCGCTGTGGCGTCCATTGTTGATGGCGGCCGCCTTCATGGCCTGCATCTTCGCCTTCCTGGTGCTGTGGCCGGACCTGGGCGTGCGCCTGCAGGTGTTCAGTGTGTTCACGCTGCTGGTCGATGGCTGGATCGCGTGGCTGCTGCTGCGGCATGCCCCCGTGCAGCAGCGCACCAGCTGCCGTCTGGCGGCGGCGGTGTTCCTGGCCGAGGCGGCCCTGTACGCGGTGCGCCTGTTCCTGCCGGTGGCACCCGATGCCGGCGAGGACATCATGCGCACCGGTACACCGATGTTCGTCACCTACCTTGCCGGCGTGATGCTGGAACTGGCGCGGTGCTTTGCGATGGTGCTGCTGCTGGTCGAGCGCATGCTGGTCGATCTGCGGCGTGCGGCGCGCACCGATGGGCTGACCGGGCTGCTCAACCGCAGCGCGGTGCTGGCCGATGGACAGGCACAGTTGCAGCGGATGCGTCGGCAGGGCCGGCCACTGGCCCTGTTGCTGGTCGACGTCGATCACTTCAAGCAGATCAACGACCGCTGGGGTCATCTGGCCGGAGACCAGGTACTGCGCCACTTCGCTGCGCTGCTGCAGCACGGTTTGCAGGGCCACGACACGCTGCTGGGCCGCTACGGTGGCGAGGAGTTCGTGCTGGTGCTGGCCGGCAGCACGCAGGGTGAAGCGATGGCGGGGGCTGCGGCGATGCGTACCGCTCTGCAGCAGAAGCCGGCGCGGCTGACCACCGGGCCGGTGACGGTCACCGCCAGCATCGGCCTGGCCATGGACGACGGCCACGGCGACCTGTCCACGCTGCTGGCAGCGGCAGACGCGGCGCTGTACCGGGCCAAGGCCGCCGGCCGCGATCGCCTGGCCTGCGCCACGCCGGCGGAGATTTCGCGTCTGCCCATCGCCGACGACGCCGTGCCCGTGTAAGTTGAGTCACATCTTCCGCGGCAGCCCGTCGTGGTTGCCAGGAACGTCCTCCAGGGGAAACGAGCACGATGCAAAGACACCACCTCGCGTTGGCCGCAGCGTTGGCCAGCCTGATGCTTGCCGGTTGCAGCCAGTCACCGTCACCCGGCGCCGAAGGCGCCAGCGATGCACCCAGCCGCCGCTTCGGCAGCATCGATTTCCAGCCCTGCACGCTGTCCACCGAAGGCGCCAGCGCCAACGTGGAAGCGCAGTGCGCCACCCTGCAGGTGCCTGAGGACCGGGCCCGGCCCGATGGCCGACGCGTCGGCCTGCGCATCGCCTGGCTGGAATCGGGCGATGGCGGCAGCAGCCAGCCCGATCCGGTGTTCTTCCTGGCCGGTGGTCCTGGCCAGGCAGCCAGCGAGGTGGCCGTCATTGTCGATACCGCCCTGCGTCAGGTGCGCAAGCAGCGCGACATCTTCCTCGTCGACCAGCGCGGTACCGGCGGCTCCAACCCGCTCAGCTGCCTCGGCGCGGACGGAAAGGAGCTGCCGATGGACGAGGACGCGGCGCCCTCCGAGGCCTTGCTGCGCGACTATGCCAAGCGATGCGCGGCTTCCCTGCAGGGACGTGCGGACGCACGTTTCTACACCACCACCGAAGCCATTGCCGACCTGGACGCGGTCCGCCAGGCCTTGGGCGTGGACCAGGTCAATCTGATCGGTGCGTCCTACGGTACCCGTGTGGCCCAGCGCTATGCGGGTACCTATCCACAGCACACCCGCAGCATCGTCATCGATGGCGTGGTGCCGAATGAGCTGGTGGTGGGCGGCGATTTCGCCAGGACGTTCGAAGACGCGATCGCCCTGCAGTCGGCGCAGTGCCGCAAGGACGCCGCCTGCAGCAAGCGCTTCCCGACCGATACCCGTGCGCAGCTGCGCAGCGTGGTAGAGACCCTGCGCCGTGCACCGGTTCCGGTCGAGTATCGCGATCCCGGCACCTACGACACCCGGAAGGATGTGCTGACACCGGACAGCGTTGTGGGCCTGGCTTTTGCGTTTTCCTACGTACCCCAGTACGCCTCATTGCTGCCGCTGGTTCTTGATGAAGCCGCGCACGGCCGCTACGCACCGCTCGCCTCGCTGGCGCGCGGTGCGAACCGCAGCATGGATTTCCAGATCAACCGTGGCATGCAGTGGTCGGTGATCTGCAGTGAAGATGCGCCGCGCTACCAGGCGCCGGCCGAGGATCCCGGGCGCCTGTTCGGCAACGACGTGGCAAGTTCCTTCTTTGCCGCCTGCCCGGCATGGCCGCACCGGCCGGCACCGGCAGGCAATGCCGTGCCGCTGCGCAGTGACGTACCGGCGCTGCTGCTGTCCGGTGAGCTGGACCCGGTGACGCCGCCGCGCTATGCCGAGCAGGTGCTCAAGGGCCTGCCCAATGGCCGCGCGCTGGTCGCCCGCGGCCAGGGCCACGGCACGCTGACCGCCGGCTGCATGCCGCGCCTGCTCGGCCAGTTCATCGACAAGACCGATGCCAAGGCGCTGGATGCCGGCTGCCTGGACACGCTGAGCTACGTGCCGGCGTTCACCTCGTTCAACGGATGGGAACCATGATCGTCGCCGACAACCTGCACAAGGCTTTCGACACCCGCACGGGCCGCATCCAGGCGGTCTCCAACGTCGGCTTCCGCGCCGAGGATGGCCGCATCACCGGCCTGCTCGGCCCCAATGGTGCCGGCAAGACCACCACCATGCGCATGCTGTACACGCTGATGACCCCCGACCAGGGCAGCATCAGCGTCGATGGTGTCGATGCTGCGCGCAATCCGGTGGACGTACGCCGCCACCTTGGCGTGCTGCCCGACGCGCGCGGTGTCTACAAGCGCCTGACCGCGCGCGAGAACATCGCCTACTTCGGCGAACTGCATGGTCTCTCGGCCGAGCGCATCCGCGAGCGCATCGAGGTGCTGTCACATGCACTCGACATGGGCGATATCCTCGACCGGCAGACCGATGGCTTCTCGCAGGGCCAGCGCACCAAGACCGCGATTGCCCGCGCGCTGGTGCACGACCCGCGCAACGTGATCCTCGACGAACCGACCAATGGCCTGGACGTGATGACCACGCGCGCACTGCGCCGCTTCCTGCTGGGTCTGCGCGAAGAGGGCCGCTGCGTGATCCTGTCCAGCCACATCATGCAGGAGGTGGCCGCGCTGTGCGATCACATCGTGATCATTGCCAAGGGCACGGTGATGGCTGCCGGCAGCGCCGATGAACTGCGCGCGCAGGCCGGCGAATCCAACCTGGAAGATGCGTTCGTGAAACTGATCGGCAGCGAAGAGGGCCTGCACGCATGAGCATGATGTCGACCCTGATGACGGTGATGCGCAAGGAACTGCGCGACCTTTCCCGTGATCGCCGCACGCTGCTGCTGACCCTGCTGTTCGGGCCGCTGCTGTACCCGGTGCTGCTGCTGGGCATGGGCAAGCTGGCCGAGAGCCGGGTGCGCACCCAGATTGAACAACCGCTGCAGATTCCGACCATCGGTGCGGACAACGCCCCCAATCTGGTGCGTTTCCTCGCCGCGCAGGGGCTGAACGCCGCGCCGGCACCGAAGGACCTGGCCGAGGCCATCCGCAGCCAGCAGATCGACGTGGCACTGCGCATCAGCGATGACTTCGGCAAGGACTGGGCCGATGGCAAGCCGGCGCTGGTGGAGGTGATCAAGGACAGTACCCGTCGCGCCGCAGAAGTGCCCAGCGCACGCCTGGAGGCGGCACTGGCGACCTACAATGGCCAGATCGGTGCGCTGCGCCTGATGGCGCGTGGCATCGACGCACAGGTCGCGCGGCCGCTGGACGTGGCGCGCCAGGACCTGGCCAGTGCCGAAGCCAAGCGCGGCATGATCCTGTCGATGCTGCTGCCGGTGTTGCTGACGCTGACCTCGTTCATCGGTGGCGCCTACCTGGTGATGGACGCCACCGCCGGCGAGCGCGAACGGCAGTCGCTGGAACCACTGCTGGCCACGCCGGGCTCGCGCAGCGCGATCGTCAGCGGCAAGATCGCCGCCGCCTGCGTGGTCGGCTTCGTGTCGCTGCTGCTGACTCTGGTCGCGTTCAAGGTGAGCGCGCAGATCGCGCCCGGCAACATCGGCCGCCAGTTCAACATGAATGTCGGTTCGATGCTGCAGATGCTGCTGGTGATGTTGCCGATGCTGATGATCGGCACCTCGCTGCTGACCTTCCTGTCGGCCGCAGCCAAGAGCATGAAGGAGGCGCAGAGCCACATGACCTGGCTGATGCTGCTGCCGATGATGCCCGGTTACGCGCTGGTGGCCTATCCGTTGAAGAGCGAGCTGTGGCAGTACGCCGTGCCGTTCCTGTCGCAGAACCAGATGCTGCTGAAGGTGATCCGCCACGAGCCGATCACGCCGGCAGTCTGGGCCATCTACCTGGGCGCCAGCCTCGGCCTGGCCGCACTGCTGTGGTTCGCCGCGGTGCGGCGCTACCACAATGAGCGTCTGGCGATCTCCGGCTAAGTGCGGGTGGTAGCGCCGGGCCATGCCCGGCGGATCTGAAACGAGGCCCGGTCATTCCGGGCCTCGTTGATTTCAGGACTGCGTTGCCTGCCAAATGGCGAAACGCTGGGCAATCACCGGTGCCAGTCGATCGAAGTTCTCCCAGGTATCGGCGACGTGGTACAAATCCGGGACATTGGCGCCCAGCTGTCCCTCATAGTCGTCCAGGTACTGGCCATTCTCGAGGTCGTAGTACGCAGCGGTGAACGTGTTGGCTTCATCACTGATCAGATCGTCGACGAATTTGCCGTCGCTGCACTCCAGCAGGAACAGGCCTGGCGTCGTTCTGCGTTCCAGCAGCGCCTGCAGGTCTTCTTCTGCGTCCTCGGCGAGCTCTTCGCTTGCCATGCCCTGTAGCAGCAGCCATGCCAGGTACATACCGATGTGAGTGGCACCGGCCTCTGCAGGAAGATCCGAAGGGAAGTCACCCCCGGAATGCCAGCTGGCGTCGTCGTACTTCATCTGTTGCGCTCCTGAAATCAGCAAGCAGCTTAGGTCGCAAGGAAGGATAGAGGGAGTGCTGGATACGTCAGTCCTCCCCGTACCGCGCAGGCGTCACTCCCATCTCGCGCTTGAACACGGCGATGAACGCACTGGGCGTGTCGTAGCCCATCGATAGCGCGACGCTGATCACCGGTTCGCCCGCCAGCAGGCGTGGCAGCGACAGCAGCACGCGCAGGCGCTGCCGCCACTGGCTCAAGGTCATGCCTGTTTCGGCCTGCCAACGGCGGGCAAGGCTGCGGCCGGACAGGCCGCTGCTGGCGGCCCAGTCCTCGATGCTGCGGCCGTCTTCGGGTGCGCGCGCCAGTGCGGCGGCGATCTTCTGCAGTCGCCGGTCACGCGGTTGTGCCAGGGCAAGCGGCAGAGGCGTGCTGGCGGCGATCTCATCGGCGATCACACCGGCCAGTCGTGCCTGCGCAGCATCCAGTGGCTGGTGGGGCCATCGCAGCGCACGTGTTGTCGCCGCCCGCAGCAGTGCATTGGGCTGGAAAATGCGCGGTGTGGCGGGCAGGCCCAGGCAGGCCTCGGCGTTGAAGTACAGGCTCCAGCCATCGAACCCGTCTGCGCTCAGCAGCGCGTGGGGCAGCAAGGGCGGTATCCAGGCGACGTGACCTGCGGGCAGCAGCCAGTGCAGGTCGTCGGCGGCGATCCGCAGCAGCCCCTGGTGTGCACCCAGCAGCTGCCCACGGGCATGCCGGTGGCGCGCTGTGCGACGCATACCGCGTTGGCGCAGCCCGGCCGCCAGCACCACCGGTCCGTCGGCGGTATCGGCCAACGTGGGGTCGAGTAATCCGGTGGTTGTCTGATCTGCCATATCAATTGGCAGTTATACGGCAGAAACGTCGCGTCCGCGTCCCGACACTGGAGCCTACTTCAACGGAGCGCTTCCCCATGCAGCCACAGGACATTCTTCCCGACCATCAGAACGACGTGCAGGTGAACGGCGTCACCGTGCGCAAGGGCAGCGTAGGTGCTTTCCTGGCCAGCGTTCGTGACTGGCAGGATCCGTCCAGCGATCCCGCCTTCCGCGCCACTGCCGAAGCTGACCTGCGTGCGTTGCTGCCGGGCCTGCATGCGCTGGGCCTGTTCCAGGTGCTGGTCGCGCGCGATCCTGCCCTGCAGCACCTGATTGATGGCGCGGCCTGAAACGGACAAGGCCCGGACGGACCGGGCCTTGGCGTCATGGAGGCGGCAGAAACGACTTGATCCCGTCCGTCCCCTTTTCTGCGGTCAGCCGCCCGGCGCGAACACCAGGGTGCGGCGGGTGGTGACCGGCGCGTTGACCGGCTCGAAGCGCCAGCGCTTGACCGCGTTCAGGGCTTCGCGGTCGAAGGTCCGTCCGGACGTTGCGCGCAGCACGCGGGCGCTGACCACTGAGCCGTCGGTGCCCACGGTGATCTCCACCAGTACTTCCCCCGACGTTCCCGAACGCAGGGCTTCGGCCGGATAGCGCGGCGCTGGCGTACTGACCGGGCGCAGGGTGGGGGCTGCGGCGGCGGCTGCCTGGCGCGCGGCGCTGGCCTGCTGGGCGGCGGCCTGCTGCTGCTTCTGTTCGGCATCGCGACGGGCCGCGGCCTGGCGCTCGGCCTCCTGGCGCTCGTTGTCGCGGCGTGCGGCATCCTGCTGCGCGGCGATCTGCTTGGCCGCGTCGGCTTCCTTGGTGCGCTGTTCGGCCAGGCGCTGCTGTTCGATCTGCTGCTTGCTGCGGTCCTCGGCGTCCTTCTTTGCCTTCTCGGCTTCGGTCTCGGTGCGCTTGGCGGCGTTTTCCACGCCCTTGGCCAGGCCTTCCTTCAGGCGCGGAAGTGCGGGGGCGGAGGCATCCACCTTCTCGATCAGTGCCACCAGGCGCTGCGCCTCGGTGTAGTCCTCGCGGCCCAGGTGCTGCTCGGCGGCGATCAGGGTATAGGGCAGCAGATCGGTCAGCGCGCTCTTCACCGAGGCGTCGTCCGGCGTCTTGTCACGCAGGGCGAGGTAGTACTCGATGGCGTTGTCGCCGGCCGGTGCATACATGCGGTTCTCGCGCAGCGCCTGGCTGGCCGACTCGCGCAGCTGCTCGGTACCCATCGACTGCACCTTGGCAGCGACCACCGGTGCGGCGGGTGCGGCAGCGGCAGGCGCCGTGGCGGCAGCAGGCGCTGCGGATTCTTCCTTGCCCGAGCAGGCGGCCAGTGCCACTGCCAGGGCAACCGGCAGCCACCGGCGCGCGGCGGTGATCGTTGAGACGTGCGACATCCTGCTCCCCTCTAGAAGACGACGTGACGTAAATCATTGATACGCATGGCCGGGACCTGGGGTCCGGGCGCGGCAGGGTGACGTTTCCCGACGCCACCGCCGGCAACGGCGAGGGTGCAATCTAGCATCCCGGCCACCGCCGCGTACAAGGGGCGGTGGCCGGGACGGGCAACGGCGTCATGCCGCTGCTGGCAACGACCTCAGTGGTCGTGCGCCTTGTCGTGCGACTTGCTGTGGCCGTTGGACATCAGCTTGTCGGTCCAGGCGATGCCGATCGCCGACAGGATGAACACGCAGTGGATGATGGTCTGCCACAGCACGCCGTCCTGGGTCAGCATCGAGCAGCGGGCGACACCGATGTTGGCAGCGGCCACGCTCATCTGCTCCGGCGTGCACAGCGGGATGCCGCCCAGCGCACCGCTGGCGATGAACGTCTTCAACAGGTGGATTGAGGAGATGCCGATGATCGCCATCGCCAGCTTCACCTTCAGCACGCTGGCGTTGACGTGGCTCAGCCATTCCGGCTGGTCCGGGTGGCCTTCCAGGCGCAGGCGCGAGACGAAGGTCTCGTAGCCGCCGACGATCACCATCACCAGCAGGTTGGAGATCATCACCACGTCGATCAGGCCCAGCACGATCAGCATGATCTGCTGTTCACCCATCGAGGCCGAATGCGAGATCAGGTGCCACAGTTCCTTGCCGAACAGGAACACATAGACGCACTGCGCCACGATCAGGCCCAGGTACAGCGGCAGCTGCAGCCAGCGTGAGGCGAAGATCAGCGTGGACAGCGGGGAGAGCGGCGGGCGGTTTGCACTCATGCGGAGGATGCTGCGTTGCGGGGGAGAGGCGAGGTTACCGGCCCGCCATGACGGTGCCAACCCAACTCACGCACTAGACTTCAGGTTCCTTTCCGCACCCCGAGCCGCCGCCATGATCGACCTGTATTACTGGCCCACCCCGAACGGCCACAAAGTGACCCTGCTGCTGGAAGAAGCCGGCCTGGAGTACCGCATCCACCCGGTCAACATCGGCTCGGGCGACCAGTTCAAGCCGGAATTCCTCGCGATCTCGCCGAACAACAAGATGCCGGCGATTGTCGACCACGCCCCGGCCGATGGCGGCGCCCCGCTGAGCGTGTTCGAGTCCGGCGCGATCCTGCTGTACCTGGCCGAAAAGACCGGCCAGTTCCTGCCCAGCGACCCGCGCGGCCGCGTCACCACCCTGGAATGGCTGTTCTGGCAGATGGCCGGCCTGGGCCCGATGAGCGGCCAGATGGGCCACTTCAACGTGTATGCGCCGGACAAGATCCCGTATGCCATCGAGCGCTACGACAACGAGGTGCGCCGACTGCACGGGGTGATGGACAAGCGCCTGGCCCAGCACGCCTTCCTTGCCGGCGACGCGTACAGCATCGCCGACATGGCCAGCTATCCGTGGATCGGCGCCTACGACAAGCTGCCGGTGGATTTCGCCGCGTTCCCGAACCTCAAGCGCTGGCACGACGCCATCGCCGCACGCCCGGCCACCCAGCGCGCCTATGCCCTGCGCCAGCAGGTGAACCCCAACGCCGGCAAGCCGCTCAGCGACGAAGAGCGCAAGCACCTGTTCGGCCAGCGTTGACCCAGGACGGTGGGTGCCGGCCGTTGGTCGGCACTCGTCAGCATTCCTTATGGGCAAAAGGTCATGCTGCCTTCCTGCACGGGCTTGGTTAGGATGGGGAACGACCGCCCCGTGCTCCGAGCCGGGGTGGACCTGCCGTTTGCCGGGATCCTCCATGCGCCACCTGTTCGCTTCGCTCGCCCTCATGTTCGCCACCACAACCGCCGCCCACGCTGAAAAGCTGACCCTGGAAGCCATCACCGGCCCGTTGCCGTTGTCCGGCCCGACCCTGATGAAGCCGAAGGTGGCGCCGGACGGTTCGCAGGTCAGTTTCCTGCGCGGCAAGGACAGCGACCGCAACCAGCTGGACCTGTGGACCTACGACATCGGCAGCGGCCAGACCCGGCTGCTGGTCGATTCCAAGGTGGTGCTGCCCGGCACCGAAACCCTCAGCGATGAGGAAAAGGCACGCCGCGAACGCCAGCGCATCGCCGCGATGACCGGCATCGTCGATTACCAGTGGTCGCCGGACGCGCAGCGCCTGCTGTTCCCGTTGGGCGGCGAGCTGTACCTGTACGACCTCAAGCAGCAGGGCCAAGCCGCGGTACGCCAGCTGACCCACGGTGAAGGATTCGCCACCGACGCCAAGCTGTCGCCCGAGGGCGGCTTCGTCAGCTTCATCCGCGGCCGCAACCTGTGGGTGATCGACCTGGCCAGTGGCAAGCAGCTGCAGCTGACCCGTGATGGCAGCACCACCATCGGCAACGGCGTGGCCGAGTTCGTCGCCGATGAGGAGATGGACCGCCACACGGGTTACTGGTGGGCGCCGGATGATTCGGCCATTGCCTTTGCCCGCATCGACGAGGCACCGGTGCCGGTGCAGAAGCGCTACGAGGTCTACGCCGACCGCACCGATGTGATTGAACAGCGGTATCCGGCCGCCGGCGACGCCAACGTGCGCGTGCAGCTGGGCGTGATCGCACCGGCCGCCGACGCGCAGCCGCGCTGGGTCGACCTGGGCAAGGAGCAGGACATCTACCTGGCCCGCGTCGATTGGCGCGATGCACAGCACCTGAGCTTCCAGCGCCAGTCGCGCGACCAGAAGCAGCTGGACCTGGTGGAAGTGGCGCTCGATTCCAACCGCCAGCGCCTGCTCGCCCACGAGACCAGCCCGACCTGGGTGCCGCTGCACAACAGCCTGCGCTTCCTGGAAGACGGCAGCGTGCTGTGGTCGTCCGAGCGCACCGGCTTCCAGCACCTGTACCGCATCGACAGCAAGGGCAAGGCCACCGCGCTGACCCACGGCAACTGGCCGGTGGACGAACTGCTGGCGGTCGATGAAAAGGCCGGCAAGGCCTACTTCCGTGCCGGCATCGAGACCTCGCGCGAAAGCCAGATCTACGCGGTGTCGCTGCAGGGCGGCGAGCCGCAGCGCCTGTCGAAGGCACCGGGCATGCACAGCGCCACGTTCGCCCGCAATGCCAGCGTCTACGTTGACAGCTGGTCCAACAGCACTACGCCGCCGCAGATTGAACTGTTCCGCGCCAACGGCGAGAAGATCGCTACGCTGGTGGAGAACGACCTGGCCGATCCCAAGCACCCGTATGCGCGCTACCGCGATGCGCAGCGCCCGGTCGAGTTCGGCACGTTGACCGCGGCCGATGGCAAGACCCCGCTGAACTACAGCCTGATCAAGCCGGCCGGCTTCGATCCGTCCAAGCGCTACCCGGTGGCGGTGTACGTCTACGGCGGCCCGGCCAGCCAGACCGTCACCGACAGCTGGCCCGGCCGTGGCGACCACCTGTTCAACCAGTATCTGGCCCAGCAGGGCTACGTGGTGTTCTCGCTGGACAACCGTGGCACCCCGCGACGTGGCCGTGACTTCGGTGGTGCGCTGTATGGCAAGCAGGGCACGGTGGAAGTGACCGACCAGCTGCGCGGCGTGACCTGGCTGAAGCAGCAACCGTGGGTGGACCCGGCGCGCATCGGCGTGCAGGGCTGGTCCAACGGTGGCTACATGACCCTGATGCTGCTGGCCAAGGCCTCGAACCAGTACGCCTGTGGCGTGGCCGGTGCGCCGGTGACCGACTGGGGCCTGTATGACAGCCATTACACCGAACGCTACATGGATCTGCCGGCGCGCAATGAAGCGGGTTACCGCGAAGCGCGCGTGCTGACCCATATCGACGGCCTGCGCTCGCCGCTGCTGCTGATCCACGGCATGGCTGACGACAACGTGCTGTTCACCAATTCGACCAGCCTGATGAGCGCGTTGCAGAAGCGTGCACAGCCGTTCGAGCTGATGACCTACCCGGGTGCCAAGCATGGCCTGTCCGGCGCCGATGCTCTGCATCGCTACCGCGTGGCCGAAGCCTTCCTGGGACGTTGCCTGAAGCCCTGATCCGCAGCCGGGAAGGAGCCCGCCCATGACCCTGCCACCACCGATTCCCGCCCATCGACAGACGTCCGCCGGTTGGTGGTGCCGCCATTGGCGCTGGGCAATGCCGCTGACGGTGGTGCTGGTGCTGGGCGGCGCAGGTGGCGTGGTGACCTGGAGCGTGCTGCGCTGGAGCGAGGCGGCACGCGAGAGCCCGCCGATGCGCGAAGCGCTGCGTCGCGCGGGCTGCAGCATCGAACTGGTGGAAGCCTTCGGCGAGCCGCTGCATATCGAATCGATGCCGCTGGGCAGCATGCAGACCGCGATCAATGGCCAGCGCGATGTCGGCCTGACCGTTGCGCTGGAAGGACCGCATGCGCACGGACGGTTGTTCGTGCAGGGCAGCCGTCGCGATGAAGTCTGGGATTACCCGGTGATGTATGTACTGGCCGAAGACAAGCAGACCTTCGATCTGACCGCGCTGGATGACGACGAGGCTGCGGGAGAGTGCGAGTTGCAGGCCTGCCGTGATCGCGGCGAATGCCCGCTGACCGCGGCGTTGTGACCTCAGGTCGCGCGGCCGGGTAAAGGCGGCTGGTAATGCCGCCTATTGGCCGATTGCTCTTCACAAGGCGCCTGAAGGCCCCGCGTTGCGCGCGTGGGTCGACTGGCAGGTCTCCTCTGGGCCCGGTCGCCTATCAATTCCGCCACGACTTCCTACCGATTGTCGCCACCGCCGTGAGGCGCAGTGAAGAATCGGCGACTGTGAAGCGCAGTCTGATGCGGCACAGGAAGAGCAGATGCGTGCGAACGGATAGATGTCGGGATTGCCATCTGGCTGGAGATCGCTGAGGTATCCGGGCGGAAACTCAGGGAAGGACAGCGCACCATAATCTGGAGAATCGTGGCGAAAATTTGTCGTGTGCAGCCCAAATCCCACGCCGTCCATAGTCTATGTGATGGGAGTCTCCTGCTGAAGTGAAGTCAACACGTAGCTTTCATCGTGCCATGTGGCGGCGACATTGCGGGTGGATCATGAAACGTGCGCTTTTCTGTCTGGTGCTGGTTCTGCTCGGCATCTTTCCGTCAGTTGCGAAGACCGGTACCCGGTTCGTCCAGATACCTGCTGGTGGGTGGGATCCTGGACCAGAGCTGCGCAGGCAGTACGAGGGCAGCATCGTCGACTGGGTGCGTCGCGTTGACGTTCATCCAGATGCCCTTTCCGGCGATTCGATCGAAGTCGATCTTTTCGACGTGACAGTACGGCTGGAACGCGTAGGCTACCCTGCAGGTGACGCGCCGGATCCGGTCCACGTTCTGGCCGTCCAGAATGGCGGAACATCATCCGGAACCATGCCCAGCCGGCTCCGTTGGGCTGGCACAACCGCATCGTCCTCCTCGCCGTGTACAGATGTGGAAGGGGCGGTGCGTGTTTCCGAGGCTTCTGACGGGCGATTGCAGGCCATCTTCAACATCGGCAGCTTCCGGTACGAACTCCAAGGCAGCGTGCTGATCCGCAAGGATCTGCGCAGGCTTCCACGAGAGGCACCGGTACGCGATGTCGGCCCCGCGGTGCCTGGTGCAGCCGCTTCAGCCGAAGCCGGACCCGCGGGAAAATCAACGGCTCGTGTCCTCTTCGGCTATGGAACTGCCGCACTTGAGAGTGACCGGGAAGAGGTCTTTGCCGAAATGCGGAAGGCCGTGTGCCTGGCTAACAAGGGATTCTCTGACAGCGGAATCCAGCTCGAACTGGAGCGCGCGGGGAACGCGCTACCCGGCTACCGGGAAACCGGTGTGACCCAGACGCTGGATGATCTCATGGCCGGAAGAAAGGGTGCACTGGGCTTCATGCATCAGGTCCGCGATGTTGCCAAGGCGGACATCGTGCTGATGATTATCGACACAGGGTCGTCACTGTCGTCCTGCGGACAGGCGCAACGGCTGCTGGCTACGAAGGAAACGGCCTTCGCGGTTGTAGAGCGGAACTGCCTGGGGGCCAGTACCAGCAGCCTCGCCCACGAAATTGGACACCTGTTCGGCGCCGATCATGAGCCTGCAAATGCATCGATCAGTCCGCCGCGATTTGCTTACGGGCATGGCTATCAGGCGCCGGAGAATGTGCCTGATCGCTGGAGGACTGTGATGTCCTACGAGTGCTCTGGCGTGCCATGTCACCGAGTGAATCTGTGGTCTTCGCCTGACCTCAGTCACAACGGATTGCCTGCCGGCACGGAAAAGACCCACCACAATGTCAGGGTCTTGAACGAAACCCGCCAGATGATTGCCGACTTCCATCCTTGGCCATAAGACGGAAGATCGGGGCGCCAGGCAGGCTGTTACCCCGTTGGAGAGGCTGTGAATTCTGCAGATGGTCGGATCACCGACGAAGCACATGCATCCTGCGCCCCCCTTCCCCCATGACCTCCAGCCGATTGTCGCCATCGCCGTGAGCGCGTAGGGTGCGGGCAACCCTGTCCTGGAGTGCACCATGAAGCCGATTGCATTGGCCGTTGCCCTGGCCCTGACCGCCGCACCGCTGCTGTCTGCGCCACCGGCGCTGGCCGCACCCGCCGCCAAGGCCGCTACTCCGGCCAGCCCGGCCTGGGTTGCCCGCAGCAATGCACTGGCGCAGATCCTGCTTGATGCACAAGGCCCGTTCCAGCCGGAGGAAACCGGCTTCTTCGGCGTTCCCGGCTACGACGACAAGGTCGCAGACCTTGGCCCGGACAACGGCAAGCGCTATCGCGCCGCGATGGCCAAAGCCCGCGATGAACTCAAGGCAAAGCTGGCCACCGAGAAGGATCCCAACGTCCGCCAGGACCTGGAGATCATGATCCACGCCGCCAGCCAGAACATCGAAGGCAGCGAGCTCAACGAGAAATACCTGCTGCCGTGGAGTGATGCGCCGCAGACCGTGTTCAGCGGCCTCAACCTGCTGCTGTCCGACCAGGTGCCGGCCGAGCGCCGGGCCAAGGCGCTTGACCGCCTCAAGGCCTATGCCGGCCTGCAGCCGGGCGGCACCGCGTTCACCACGCTGGCCCGCCAGCGCTACGAAGAACGCCTGAAGGACAACAGCCTGCTGCAGCCGACCAAGATCGAAGTGCAGCAGTCGCTGGACAACGTTGAGACCTACATCACCGGCATCGAGTCGCTGCTGAAGAAGTACCAGATTGCCGGCGCCGATGAAGCGATGAAGGCGCTGGCCGGGCAGATGAAGGACTACGCCGCCTGGACCCGCAAGGAGGTGCTGCCGAAGGCGCGTACCGACGCGCGCCTGCCGGCACCGTTGTACGCCTACCAGCTCAAGCAGGTCGGCATCGACATCGACCCGAAGCTGCTGATGCAGCGCGCGCAGCTGGAGTTCATGGAAACCCGCTCGGCGATGCAGCAGCTGGCGCCGCTGGTGGTGAAGGACAAGGGCCTGAAGGTGGCCGACCCGAGCGATCCGGTAGCGGTGATCCGCGCACTGAAGGCCGACAAGATCGCCGACGATCACTTGGAAGGCCACTACCGCAAGGTGATCGATGCGATCGATCCGCTGATCCGCGAACACGCCATCGTCGACGTGCCCCAGCGCGCCATGCAGATGCGCCTGGGCTCGGCCGCCGAGAGCGCGGCCAGCCCGGCGCCGCACTTCCTGCCGGCACCGCTGGTCAACAACACCGGGCAGCAGGGCACCTTCGTGCTGCCGCTGGGCAACCCGGCAGCGGGCCCGGGCGCGCAGTACGACGACTTCAACTTCGGTGCGGCGGCATGGACGCTGAGCGCGCATGAAGGCCGCCCCGGTCACGAGCTGCAGTTCACCGCGATGGTCGAGCGTGGCGTGTCGCTGGCACGCACCATGTTCGCGTTCAATTCGGTGAACGTGGAAGGCTGGGCACTGTATGCCGAGGCCGAGATGGTGCCCTACGAACCGCTGGACGGTCAGATGATCGCCCTGCAGTTCCGCCTGCTGCGTGCCGCGCGCGCGATGCTGGACCCGATGCTCAACCTGGGCCTGACCGACCGCGCCAACGGCGAGCGCGTGCTGATGGAGCAGGTCGGCCTGTCCAAGGCAATGGCCACCCAGGAACTGGATCGCTACATGGTGCGCATGCCGGGCCAGGCCGGCAGCTACTTCTACGGCTACACCCGCATCCTGGAACTGCGCATGCAGACCGAGCTGGCACTGGGTGCGAAGTTCGACCGCCTGGCGTTCAACAACTTCCTGCTCGACCAGGGCCTGCTGCCGCCGGACCAGCTCGCCGATGCGGTGAACAAGGTGTTCGTGCCGAAGTACCGGCAGAAATAATCGGTAGCGCCGGGCCATACCCGGCGAGCGCAGCGGGAGAGACGCCGGGCATGGCCCGGCGCTACCCGCGGTGACGCTGCCGCGTCACCGCTGCGGGGTGATCACCTGTGTCGGCAACCGCGCTGGCGGTGCCGGATTCGGCACCCAGATGGCGACGCCGGCGGCGCGCTTCTGCGTCGTCGGAATACCGATGCCGACGCCGCCACCGACGTGCGAACCGAACGTGCCGGCGCCCACCGACATGCCCACCGGCGAGCCGCTGCTGCCCACGCCCATCAGCACCACGCCATTGGCGCCGAGCGCGGCGGCCTCACGCTTCAGGCGTGCCACAGCGGCATCGGTCTGGCCCTGGGTGCCGAAGCCGACGGCGGACGCCGATTCCAGCTGGGCGATTTCCTGGGAACCGGCCGGTGGCGTCGAGTAGATCTGCACCAGCGCCGGATCGATCGGTGCGCGGGCGCGGCCCAGCATCACCTTGGAGGTGCTGGCACAGCCAGCGGCGACCAGCAGGATGGCCGCCAACGCGGCCCAACGGATGTTCATGGCACGACCCCTGTAGGACTGGTTGCGATCATCGGCGGGCCACTCTGAATCGGCGCCAACACCCGGGCCAGGGCACGCACGGCAGCACGCTAGCACGGTGCGGGTGACAGCTCCGCCAATGGCAGTAGGCGGCGGCAGCGGGAACGTCTATGGTTGGGGCAGGAACCAACTGCGGGAGAGCGGCATGGGTGTGATCAGTCTGTTGTGGGGCGTACTGGCGCTGTTGTGGATGATCCTGGCGCTGATTCCACTGCTCGGCTGGGGCAACTGGTTCCTGATCCCGTTCGCTGCGGTGGGCGCGGTCATCGCCGCGCTGGGCATCCTGTTCACCCACCCGAGCAAGCGTGGCCGGGCCTGGGCGGGCCTGGTCCTGAACGGCATCGTGGTGGTGGTGGGCATCCTCCGCCTCGGCCTGGGTGGCGGCGTGATCTGAGCCCGCGCCCGGGTGCGACAGGGCGTCGCAGGCGCACGGCCGGTGGCCGGGCAGGGGCGTACAATGAATGGCTGCGCGAGCCCCACGCGTGCCTGTGAATCCGCGCCCGGCGCGGCTGCCCCATGATCATCCGACCCCGTCCCCACGGCTGGCAACTGCTGTACATCCTGCGCGGTTCGATCGTCAAAGCGATCGCGCCCAAGGTGCTGGCCATCCTGATCCTGTCCATCGCCGTGGCCGCGGTGGTCGAGCTGGCGCCGCCCACCGGCATCGAACGCGTGTCGGTCACGCCGTTCACCCTGCTTGGCCTGGTGCTGTCGATCTTCCTCAGCTTCCGCAACAGCGCCTGCTACGAGCGCTGGTGGGAAGGCCGCAAGCTGTGGGGCCAGCTGGTCTACGAATCGCGCTCGCTGGCCCGCCAGGTGAACCTGCTGCTGGCCGATGACACCGGCCGTCGCCGCCGCATCGCCTATCTCACCACCGCCTTCGCCCATGCATTGGCCGGTCGCCTGCGCGGGCGCATCGTGGCGTTGATGGCCCTGCCGTGGCTGGACAAGCGCCAGCGCGAACAACTCGGGCAGCGTGAGAACGTGCCCGACGCGCTGCTGTCGATGATCGCGGCCGAGCTGGCCCAGGCCCTGCGCGCCGGTGACCTCGACCCGATCCTCTACACCCAGCTGGAAGAGCGCCTGCACGCGATGTCGTCGATCCAGGCCGGCTGCGAGCGCATCCTCACCACCCCGCTGCCGTTCGCCTACACCCTGCTGCTGCACCGCTGCGCGTGGATGTTCTGCGTGCTGCTGCCGTTCGGCCTGGCCAGTTCGCTGGGCTGGGGCACGCCGGTGCTGTCGGCGGTGCTGGCCTATGCCTTCTTCGGCCTGGACCAGCTGGGCGAAGAAATGGAAGACCCGTTCGGCCTGGAGCCGAACGACCTGCCGCTGGACGCGCTGGTGCGCACCATCGAGATCGACCAGCTCGACGCGCTCGGCGAACGCCCATTGCCCGAACCCCTGCTGCCGCAGGGTTACCTGTTGCAATAGCCACTCCTCGGAGCCTGCCATGTCCCACCCGCTTTACCGCCCGCGCCGCATGCGCCATGACGAGTTCTCGCGCCGCCTGATGCGCGAGAACACGCTGACCACCGACGACCTGATCTACCCGGTGTTCGTGCACGAACTGGCCGGCCGCACCGCGGTGCCGTCGATGCCGGGCGTGGAGCGGCTGTCGATCGAAGAGCTGCTGAAGGTGGCCGAAGAAGCGCTGGAGCTGGGCATTCCGGTGATCGACCTGTTCCCGGTGATCGACCCGTCGCTGAAGTCGCTGGATGCGTCGGCGGCGTGGGCCGAGGACGGTCTGGCGCAGCGTGCGATCCGCGCGCTGAAGTCGCGCTTCCCGGAGCTGGGGGTGATGACCGACGTGGCGCTGGACCCGTACACCACCCACGGCCAGGACGGCATCATCGATGACAAGGGCTATGTGCTGAACGACATCACGGTCGAAGCGCTGGTCAAGCAGTCGGTGTCGCACGCCGAGGCCGGTGTGGACATCGTCTCGCCGTCGGACATGATGGACGGCCGCATCGGCGCGATCCGCCGTGCGCTGGATGCCGGCAACCACATCAACGTGCGCATCATGGCGTACTCGGCCAAGTACGCCTCGGCGTTCTACGGTCCGTTCCGTGATGCAGTGGGCAGCGCGGCCAGCCTCGGCAAGGCCGACAAGAAGACTTACCAGATGGACCCGGCCAATGGCGACGAGGCCCTGCGCGAGATCGCGCTGGACCTGGAAGAGGGCGCCGACATGGTGATGGTCAAGCCGGGCATGCCGTACCTGGACCTGGTGCGCCGGGTGAAGGAGACGTTCGGCGTGCCGACCTTCGCCTATCAGGTGAGTGGCGAGTACGCGATGATGAAGGCCGCCTTCGCCAACGGCTGGCTGGACGAGCGCGCCTGCGTGCTGGAGTCGCTGCTGGGCTTCAAGCGGGCCGGTGCCGACGGCGTGCTGACCTATTTCGCGCCGCAGGTGGCGCGATGGCTGCGCGAGCGCTGACAATAGCGCCACGATAGACGGAGGACTGCGCGATGGGACCCGAACTGGGATGGATGCAATGGTTGATCTGGGGCATCGGTACGCTGGTGTTCGGCGCCATCATCGTCGGTGTCTTCATCGCCGCATGGCGCGCGGGCAAGCGCCCGCCGGAGCAGCTCTCCGCCGCCCGTCACGTGGCCCGTGAGCAGGCCCTGCCGGAGAGCGTGCAGGCCGAGCTGGCCGCGCTGAACCAGCGCAAGGACAACGGCCAGTTGAGCGAAGTCGAGTACGAGCAGCAGCGCGCGAAGGTGTTGTCGCGCTGACGGGTGGGTGCCAACCTTGGTTGGCACTTTCCCGCATGCCAACCAAGGTTGGCATCTACCGGGCGGCAGGCACGCACCCCGCAACCGCCGCCACCTTCGGCACCGCCAACCGGTACACATCCACGCCACCGGCACGTGGCGCCTTCGCCGCACTGCTGGCAACCATCATCTCGCCCGGCTTGGCGTTGTCGATCACCGGCGCGCCGGTCCAGCCGCCGGCCTGGTTGAATGACAGCCCCAATGGCTGCAGCGCCGCGCCGGTCCACGCACAGCCGCTGCTCCACACCTGCGCGGTCGCGCCGCTGCCACGACTGAACACCACGGCGCCGTCGTTGCCCAGCCAGTCGCCGTCGGTCTCGTCGTCGGCGCTGTTCAACGCGGCCAACGCGGTGGCTGGGCCACGCACGCCCTGCGCGTCCAGTGACGCCACGAACAGGTCCCAGCCCGCGCCGCGACCCTGCTCGCGGGCAAACAACAGCCGCTTGCCGTCCGCGCTCAGGGCCGGCCCGCGCTCTTCCCGGCGCCCACCATCGCCCGCCAAGGGCTGCGCCTTCCCGAGCTGGCCGTCGGCTTCCACCGTGGCCCGGTACAGCGCCAGCGCGCCCTCGCGGCCGGCCGCGAACAGCAGCCAGCGGCCATCACGGCTGAAGTAGGGATCGCGGGCCTCCCCGGCCACGCCTACCGGCAGTGCCTGCGCCTGCTGCCATCGGCCGTCGACCACGCGCGCCTGCCACAGGCCCCAGCCCGCCTCGCCGCGGCGTGCGAACACGATGCGCTGGCCATCGGCGCTGATCGTGGCGCGGCCCTCGTCGGCACGGGTCGAGACCACGCCCATGCCTTCGATGCCGTACTCGTTCAACGCCCTCGCCACGGGGGCAGAGAGTAGACTGGCGGCAAGCACCAGCAGGGGCGGGGTGATGCGCATCATCCGGGTCCGTGCACGAAAGAGCATCAGTCTAGCCAGCTTGAGGATTCCATGACCGACCGTTACGCCGTCTTCGGACACCCCGTTGCCCACTCGAAGTCGCCGCAGATCCACGCGACGTTCGGTCGCCAGGAAGGCATCGCGGTGGATTACCGCGCGATCGACCTGGCGCCGGATGCGTTCCTGGCCGGCCTGGAAGCCTTCGCCGCCGAAGGCGGTGTCGGCGCCAACGTCACCTCGCCGCACAAGGAGGCTGCGTTCTCGGTGTGCTCCACCCTGACCGCACGTGCGCGCCGCGCCGGCTCGGTGAACACGCTGCTGCGCAAGGGCGACCGCTGGCATGGCGACACCACCGATGGCATCGGCCTGGTGCGTGACCTGACCGACCGTCATGGCCTGGACCTGCGTGGCCGCCGCATGCTGCTGATCGGTGCCGGCGGCTCCGCGCGCAGCGTCGCCCCGGCCTTCCTCGATGCCGGCATCACCGAGCTGGTGGTGGTCAACCGCACGCCGGAACGCGCCGATGAACTGATCGACGCGATGGGCGAACCGGGCCGCGCGATCAGCCGCTACTGGGAAGACCTGCGTGATCTGGGCGACTTCGAACTGATCGTCAATGCCACCTCGGCCGGCCGCGACCGCGACGTCGAGTTCAAGCTGCCGCTGTCGCTGGTCAATTCGATGACCACCGCCGTCGACCTGAACTACGGCGAGGCCGCCATCGCCTTCCTGGCCTGGGCGCGTGCGGCGAACTGCCGCAATACCGTGGATGGCCTGGGCATGCTGGTCGAACAGGCGGCCGAGAGCTTCCTGCAGTGGCATGGCGTGCGCCCGCAGACCGACGAGATCTACCAGTCGCTGCGCCAGGGCTCGGCCGTGCTGGCCGGCGAGGACTGATCGATGGACAGCACAACGTTGATGGTGACCGTGCTGAGCATGGTCGGCGTGCGCCTGCCGGTACTGATCGCGCTGTGCATCGGCCTGGTCTGGGTGATCGGCGCACCGCGCGATGCCACCCGCACCGGCGCCCTGGTCGGCCTGGGGCTGTTGCTGCTGTCCAGCCTGGGTGGCCTGGCGGCGGGCATCCTGCCCATGTGGCTGGTCAGCAGTGGCAACTTCAGCGCCATCTCGGGCATGGGCGCCATCCTCGGCGTGCTGCATTTCGCGCTGGCGATGGTCGAGGCCATCGGCGTGGTGCTGCTGGTGTGGGCACTGGTGCGCCTGCTGCGTAGCCGTACGATCCCGGCGGCCTGACCGGTCGCGCCGGGCCATGCCCGGCGTATCTGGCCCCTGAGAGGTCCGGCCACCGGACCGTGACCGCCGCCAGGCGTCGTCGCTGGCCCGTTCAGGGTGCCAGCGGCGGTGAACGTGGCCGGCCATGCGACAATGACCGGCCTGATCCAGCCACGGTACTTCCCGGCGTGACCGAAACCGTCGCCGCTCCGCGCACGCTTGATGACGCCTTGAAGGACGCGATCCGCAAGGCGTACACCACGCTGCAGGCCAATACCCCCGGCTTCTCCACCCGCCGTTCGCAGAGCCAGATGATCGGCGTGGTGTCGCGCGCGCTGTCGAAAAGCGGTGGCGTCGGCGTGGTCGAGGCGCCCACCGGTGTCGGCAAGAGCCTGGGCTACCTCACCGCAGGTGTACCGATCGCGCTGGCCACCAAGAAGAAGCTGGTGATCAGCACCGGCACCGTGGCCCTGCAGTCGCAGCTGGTCGAGCGCGATATCCCGAATTTTCTCAAAGCCACCGGCCTGGAAGCGACCGTGGCGCTGGCCAAGGGCCGCACCCGCTACCTGTGCACGCGCAATGCCGCCGAGGCGCAGGGCGAGGGCTCGCAGGGAGGCATGTTCGAGGATGACGCGCCACTGTTCGACCGGCCGCTGGCGCCGATCGAGATGGACATCGCCAAGCGCCTGACTGACGCCTTCACCGGCGGCAGCTGGGACGGCGACATCGACAACGCGCCGGAGACCATCAGCCCCGGCCTGCGCAGCCGCATCACCACGCCGGCCTCGGGCTGCGCCGGGCGCCGCTGTGCCTATTCGGCGCAGTGTGCGGTGCTGCGTTCGCGCAACACCGTGCGTGATGCGCAGATCGTCGTTACCAACCACGCGCTGCTGCTGTCGGCGCTGTCGATCGGCGACAGCGACAACGGCCAGCCGTTGATCGCGCCGCCGTCGGACATGCTGCTGGTGCTGGACGAAGGCCATCACATCGGCAACGTGGCGATCGACCAGGGCGCGGCCAGCCTGGCGCTGGATGAAATGGCCAAGCGCACCGGCCGCCTGCAGATCCTGATCGCCGGTGCCTACCGCGCGGTCGACAAGGACCGCCTCGGCAACCTGCTGCCGAACGAAGCGATCGAAGTGGCCAGCAACGTGGCCAAGCAGTTGCGCGCGTTCCGCGATCATATCGAGCGCGTGTGGATGCCGGCGCCGGCGGACGAAGAGCCGATGTGGCGCGCGGCCAATGGGCGACTGCCCGAGGCCTGGCGCGAGCCGATCGAGGCGCTGGCTGACGATACCCGCAGCCTCTACAACTGGGCGCATGCCGCCACCGCGCAGGTCGCCAAGGGCAAGCCGGACGATGCCGCGCGCGAGCGCCTGCAGCGCAACCTGGGCATGGCGCTGGAAATGATCGAGCAGCAGTACAACCTGTGGCAGGCCTGGCGCCGCGAGGACAAGGACGGCGCGCCGCCGATGGCGCGCTGGGTCACCGCCACCCGCGACGGCGACCTGGTGCTGCACGGCTCGCCGGTGTCGGCCGCGCACGTGCTGCGCAAGCTGCTGTGGGATGAAGTGGATTCGGTGGTGATGACCTCGGCGACGCTGACCGGCGGTGGCGATTTCCAATCGCTGGCGATCGACAACGGCATTCCCGAAGAGGCCGAGATGGTTTCGCTGTCGTCGCCGTTCGACCTGCCCAACCAGGCCGAGCTGATCGTGCCGAAGTTCCCGGTCACGCCGGATGACCGCGAAGGCCATCCGCGCGAAGTGGCACGCTACCTCGACACCGAGCTGGATTGGGCCAAGGGCTCGATGGTGCTGTTCACCTCGCGCTGGAAGATGGAGAAGGTGGCTGGCCTGATGTCGGCCGCGCGCCGCAAGCAGGTGCTGGTGCAGGGCGAGATGTCCAAGACCCGCCTGATCGACGAGCACCTGCGCCGTGTCGCGGCGGGTGAAGGCTCGGTGCTGTTCGGGCTGAATTCGTTCGGCGAAGGCCTCGACCTGCCAGGTGAAGCCTGCACCACGGTGGTGATCACCCAGGTGCCGTTCGCGGTGCCGACCGACCCGCAGACCGCCACGCTCAGCGAATGGTTCGAGGGGCGCGGGCTCAATGCGTTCAACCTGATCGCCATTCCGCATGCGCTGCGCACGCTGACCCAGTTCGCCGGCCGCCTGATCCGCACCTCCACCGACACCGGCCGCGTGGTCATCCTCGATTCGCGGCTGCTGACCCGCCGCTACGGCAAGCGCATCATCGACGCGCTGCCGCCGTTCAAGCGCGTGATTGGTTGACGGGTGCTGGTAGCGCAGGGCCATGCCCGGCGGAGGGCCTCAACGGCCTTCCGGATTCCGGCAGCCTGGCCCATAGGCCTCCACGTAGGGTTTGCCGAAGCAGCGCAGCAGTCCATCAAGCACGTCCAGGTTCGGCGGCCACGGCATCTGCACCTGCTGCCCGCCCTCGGTGGTGAAGTGGTAGCGGCCGTCCTTGATGTTCTCCGCGATCGCGGTGGGCGTCGGTATCGCGACCAGCCTCGCACGAGCCTTCTCCAGGGCGCTGCGATCCTGGCGCAGGAACGCGACCATGCCGTCCACGTAGGCATTCCAGTAACCCGGGTCGCTCCCGTTTACTGGCTTGTGGCTGCGTTCCATTAGCGCAATCGCCTGCGCGGTCTGCCCCAGCTCCGCGCGCAGCTGGCCCTCGTGCCACGTGATGATGACATTGCCTTCCGCTTTGGACAGTGCGCCGTAGGCGGACAGCAGGTCGGCCGCTTCGCGGGTACAGCCACGGTCGGCCAACGGGCGCCAGCCACCTTCCAGGTCCTGATCGAACCGGCCAGGTTCCATCGCCAGCATCGCTGCACGGTCGTAGCTGCAGTCGGGTGCTTTTGGCGGTTCGGCTGCTGCACCCATGGCAGCGGCCAGCGCAAAGGAAAGCAACATCATCTCAACCTCCGT
Source organism: Stenotrophomonas sp. AS012628 (assembly GCF_010608305.1). Taxonomy (NCBI): domain Bacteria; kingdom Pseudomonadati; phylum Pseudomonadota; class Gammaproteobacteria; order Lysobacterales; family Lysobacteraceae; genus Stenotrophomonas; species Stenotrophomonas sp. AS012628. The sequence continues at coordinate 170,485 of NZ_VMBJ01000003.1, forward strand.
GTTGGTGACTTCCTGGACCACCATAACGGATCAGGATGGGTAGCGCCGGCCGCTGGCCGGCAACCTCATTGATGTGGGGCGTCGCAGTACAGATGCCGGCCAGCGGCCGGCACTACCGTATGGCGGTCAATCGCCCAGAAGCGCGGTGTTGCGCACGGCGCCCTTGTCTGCGCTGGTGGCGAGCAGGGCGTAGGCCTTCAGGGCGCTGGTGACCTTGCGCGGGCGCGGCGCACGCGGCTTCCAGCCGCGCGCATCGGCGTCGGCGCGGCGTTGGGCCAGGGTGGCCTCGTCCAGCAGCAGATCGATGCGGCGGGCCGGAATGTCGATGCGGATGCGGTCGCCGTCTTCCACCAGGCCGATCGCGCCGCCGCTGGCCGCTTCCGGCGAGACGTGGCCGATCGACAGGCCCGAGGTGCCGCCGGAGAAGCGGCCATCCGTGAGCAGCGCGCACTGTTTGCCCAGCCCCTTCGACTTCAGATAGCTGGTCGGGTACAGCATTTCCTGCATGCCCGGGCCACCCTTCGGGCCTTCGTAGCGGATCACCACCACCTCGCCGGGTTGCACTTCGTCGGCGAGGATGCCGGCGACGGCCGCGTCCTGGCTTTCATAGACGCGCGCAGGGCCTTCGAACACGTGGATCGACTCGTCCACGCCGGCGGTCTTCACCACGCAGCCATCCACGGCCAGGTTGCCGCGCAGCACGGCGAGGCCGCCTTCCAGTGAGTACGCGTGCTGCAGCGAGCGGATGCAGCCTTCAGCGCGGTCGATGTCCAGCGTCGGCCAGCGCGTGGCCTGGCTGAAGGCTTCCTGGGTGGGAATGCCGGCCGGGCCTGCCTTGAAGAAGGTGTGCAGGGTGTCGTTGTCACTGCGCACCACGTCCCAGCGTTCCAGCGCTTCGGCCAGGCTGGTGCTGTGTACGGTCGGCACCGTGGTTTCGAGCAGGCCGGCGCGCTCCAGTTCACCGAGGATGCCGAACACGCCTCCGGCGCGGTGCACGTCCTCGATGTGGTACTTCGGCGTATTCGGCGCCACCTTGCACAGCTGCGGTACGCGCCGCGACAGCGCGTCGATGTGGGTCAGGTCGAAGTCGACCTCCGCTTCCTGCGCGGCGGCCAGCAGGTGCAGGATGGTGTTGGTGGAACCGCCCATGGCGATATCCAGGGTCATTGCATTGGCGAACGCGGCCTGGGTGGCGATGCCGCGCGGCAGCGCGCTCGGGTCTTCGCCGCCATACCAGCGATGGCAGAGTTCGACGATCAGGCGCCCGGCACGGCGGAACAGCGCCTCACGGTCGGCGTGGGTGGCCAGCGTGGTGCCGTTGCCGGGCAGCGACAGGCCCAGTGCTTCGGTCAGGCAGTTCATCGAGTTGGCGGTGAACATGCCCGAGCAGGAGCCGCAGGTGGGGCAGGCGCTGCGCTCGAATGCGGCCACCTTCTCGTCGGAGGCGCTGTCATCGGCGGCCACCACCATTGCATCGACCAGGTCCAGCTTGTGCTCGGACAGCTTGGTCTTGCCCGCTTCCATCGGCCCGCCGGACACGAACACCACCGGGATGTTCAGGCGCAGCGCGGCCATCAGCATGCCGGGGGTGATCTTGTCGCAGTTGCTGATGCACACCAGTGCGTCGGCGCAATGCGCGTTGACCATGTACTCCACGGCGTCGGCGATGATCTCGCGGCTGGGCAGCGAATACAGCATGCCGTCGTGGCCCATCGCGATGCCGTCGTCCACGGCGATGGTGTTGAATTCCTTGGCGACGCCGCCGACCTGTTCGATCTCGCGCGCGACCAGCTGGCCGAGGTCCTTCAGGTGCACGTGGCCGGGCACGAACTGGGTGAAGGAGTTGGCGATGGCGATGATCGGCTTGTGGAAGTCGCCGTCCTTCATGCCGGTGGCACGCCACAGGGCGCGGGCGCCGGCCATGTTGCGGCCGGCGGTGGAGGTGCGGGAACGGTATTCGGGCATGGCTGGCGGAACGGGCGGGCCGTACGACGTGGGAGTCAGCCGATCATGGCCAATTTTTTCGGTTGCTGCTGCAACCACCGGAGGTGGTTCGGCCGGGCTGCGCCCGGCACCTGCCGAAGCAACGTCAAGGTCAAGGGCGGGCGCTCCGTGGGATGGCGGGGTGGGTCCGGTTGCGGGGG
>NZ_VMBJ01000030.1:0-57054 GCF_010608305.1 Stenotrophomonas sp. AS012628
GCCGCTTTGGCTTTGGCTTTGGCTTTGGCCTCTGCGGGTGCAGGGTGCAACCCTGCAAAGAAAAAGGCCGCCTTTCGGCGGCCTCACTTCTCTTTACTTCAGCTTGATCTCGCGCAGGCGTTCCTCGAGGAAGCCGTGGGCGGTGATCGCCTCCGGGTACCGGCTCGGGTTCTCCGGGGTGATGCAGGACGGCAGCACGTCGATCAGGAAGTCCGGGTTCGGGTGCAGGAAGAACGGCACCGAGTAGCGCGGCTGGCGCGCCAGCTCACCCGGAGGATTGACCACACGGTGGATCGTCGACGGATACACGTGGTTGGTCAGGCGCTGCAGCATGTCGCCGATGTTGACCACGATCGTGTCCGCGTCTGACGTAAACGGCACCCACTCGCCCTCATGCGACTGCACTTCCAGGCCCGCGGCGCTGGCACCGACCAGCAGGGTGATGAAGTTGATGTCGCCATGGGCACCGGCACGCACGTTCGGGATGTCGTCGGTGGTGATCGGCGGGTAATGGATCGGGCGCAGGATCGAATTGCCGAAGTTGGTCTTGTCGGCGAAGAAGTCTTCCGGCAGGCCGATGTGCAGGGCCAGCGCCGACAGCACGCGCGAACCCAGATTATCCAGCGCCTGGTACAGCCCGTAACCGCGCTCACGGAAGCCCTCGACCTCGGTCGGCCACAGGTTCGGCGCCATCACGTCACGATACTTGGAGTCGTCGGCGATCTCGCGACCGATGTGCCAGAACTCCTTCAGGTCGAAGTGCTTGGAGCCCTTGGCGGTCTCCACGCCGAAGGGGGTATAGCCGCGGGCGCCGCCGCTGCCGGCCACGTGGTACTTGCGCTTGACCTCCTCCGGCAGGGCAAAGAAGGCCTTGAAGGCATCGTAGGCAGCGTCGATGTCGGCCTGCGGGATGCCGTGGTTGCGGATGCCCGCGAATCCCCATTGGCGGTAGGCCGCGCCCAGCTCGGCCACGAAGGCCTCGCGGTCGCTGTCAAAACGGGTGATGTCGAGGGTGGGGATCTGGCTCACAGCGGTTCCTGGCTTGTCGTTGGGTCTGGGAGGGCCAGCGCATTCATGGCCCACCTGAACATTGTGACAGATCGCCCCGGGGACGCCACTCGATACGAAGAAACAAACCGATACAATGCGCAACCCGCGCGCGGATTAACGATCCCGTCACAACCGGGACTCCCGCCCTGTTCCACCTGCCCCCTCCGTCCTTCATGCGTCCTGCTGCTCCTTCTGCCGACACCTCCCTGCCCTCCGGCCCGGCACGCCATTGGCAACGACTGGCCTGGTGGTCGCTGTTCGTGGCCGGCAACGCATTGCTGGCCATGGCGATCACGCTCGGCAACGTGCCGTTGGCCGACAACCCGGGTGGCAGCGTGGGCCTGGCCTATCTGGCCGTCGCCCTGCCCGGCCACCTGCTGGCCTTCGGCGCCCTTGCCGGCCTGCTGCCTCTGCTGCTGGGCCTGTGGCCGCGCAGCGCACGCACGCTGAGCATCAGCGCCGTGCTGCTGCAGGGCCTGTGGCTGTGCCTGTTGCTGGTTGATGCGAAGGTTTTCACTCTGTATCGGTTCCACCTCAATGCCATGGTCGTGAACATGGTGTTCGGCGGTGCGCTGCAGGACCAGGTCGCGTTGTCGTGGAAAACCTGGCTGCAGGCCGGACTGCTGGTAGCCGCCATCTTCGCTGCCGAAGGCTTGTTGGCCTGGGCCTGCTGGAAGCTGCTGCCTGCCCCGCCGCGCCGCCGCCGGGTCCTGCAGGCCTGGGCCGTGGTTGCACTGCTGATGGCCGGCGGCCAGGTCGCCACGGCCTACTACGATGCCCGCGGCGACCGCGACGTCATCGCGCAGTGGAACTACCTGCCCTGGGCACAGCCGATCACCGCCAAGAGCTTCATGCGCAGGCTCGGGGTCATCAGCGAACAGCAGGCCGGCCTGCCCGACCCGCGCCATGCGCAGCTGCTGTATCCGCTGCACCCCCTGCGCTGCCAGAACCCACACCGGCCGAATGTGCTGATGGTGGTGCTGGAGTCGCTGCGTCAGGACGCCATGACCCCCGAGCTGATGCCCAACACGACGGCACTGGCCCGGACCGCGCGCGTGTACGACCAGCATTTCAGCACCGGCAATGCCACCCGCTACGGCCTGTTCGGCCTGCTCTACGGCCTCCCCGGCGGCTACTGGCAGAGCATGCTGGACGAACAGCGCGGCTCGCAGCTGTTCCAGGTGCTGGGCCAGCAGGGCTACGACCTGCACCTGTACGGCAGTGCACCGCTGTACAGTCCGGAGTTCGATCGCACGGCCTTCGCCGACGTGCGCGACCAGCTGCACCAGGGCCCCTCCGCCCTGACGCCCGACAAGCGTGACGCAGCCATCGTCGCCGCACTGCAGACCGACATCCGCACCAGCCAGGCCGCGCAGCGCCCGTGGTTCGGCTTCGTGTTCCTCGACTCCACCCATGCCGGCTACCACCTGCCCACCGGCTACCCGCCGGTGGCCACACCGATGGCCAAGGAGATCGACTTCCTGTCCTTCGGACCGGACCACGACCCGACGCCGGAGCTCAACCGCTACCACACCGCCGTGCACTACGCCGACAGCCTGATCGGCTCGCTGCTGGACGACCTTCGCGCGCAAGGCCTGGCCGACGACACCATCGTGCTGGTCACCGGTGACCATGCCGAAGAGTTCAACGACCTCAAGCTGAACTACTGGGGCCACAACGGCAATTTTTCCGACTACCAGTTGCAGGTGCCGTTCGTGCTGCACTGGCCCGGCCAGGCCAGCGGCCATGAGGCGCGCACCAGTTCGCATGAGGACTGGGTGCCGACGTTGATGCGCCACGCACTGGGCTGCGAGAACGCATTGAGCGACTTCAGTACTGGCCAGGACCTGCTGGCGGCACCCACCACCGGCAAACGTGCGCTGGTGGTGGAGAGCTGGTCGCAGCGCGCGGTACGCCATGGCGATGCCATCTACGTGTTCGACAAGTTCGGCAACGCTACCGCACTCGACCGGCACTACCGCCCGCTGCCGCAGCAGGCTCCGGACGCCGCCGCCATCCGCTCCGCATGGGAAGCGCTGACCCGCTTCCGCAACCGCTGATTTTCAAGGGCCGATCCTGCATGAACCGTCCGCTGCGCATCCTGCATACCGAAGCCGCCAAGGGAATGGGCGGGCAGGAGATCTACATCTTCCGGCACATGCAGGTGATGCGCGCGCGTGGCCATGAGGTGTCGTTGCTGTGCCAGCCCGATGCGCGCCTGGCCACACTGGCACGCGATGACGGTTTCACCGTGCATACGCTGCGCATGGGAGGCCTGGCGCGCCTGCTACGTGGCGTGTGGTCGGTATCGCGACTGGTGCGCCGCGAACATTACGACGTGGTCAATACCACCAGCCGCCGCGATGCGCTGATCGCCGCCGCCGGTGCACGCCTGGGCGGCACGCCGCTGGTGGTGCGCTCGCGCCATCTGATGAGCCCGGTCAATTCGCTGCTGACCTATACCGGGCTTCCACACCGGGTATTGACCGTCAGCAGCTTCGTCAAGCAGCTGCTGGCCGACCGCGGCATTCCGACCGAGCGCATCGGCATCGTGCCGCCGATCGCGGTTCCGCCGCGCTGGAGCGAGATCCGCAAGGCCGATCCCTGGCAGTGCCTGCAGGAGGTGCGCACGCAAGTACGTGCCGAGCTCGGCTTCGGCGAACAGGACATCGTGGTCGGCTGCGTGGCGGTGCTGCGCGAGCCCAAGGGCCACGCCGACCTGCTGCAGGCGATGGTGCCGTTGTGCAAGGCCAACCCGGACCTGCACCTGGTGATCGTCGGCGATGGCCAGGCCGTGACGGAACGACTGCAGGCGATGTGCGCCGAGCACGGGCTGCAGCGCCAGGTGCACCTGCTCGGCTACCGCGATGGAGCCTGCCGGCTGATGGCCGGCTTCGACATCTTCGCACTGGCCTCGCACAAGGAAGCAGCCGGCACCGTGTTCCTGGAAGCGGCTTACGTGGGCGTACCGATCGTGGCCACGCGAGTGGGTGGCGTGCCGGAGATGGTGGTCGATGGCAGCAATGCGATCCTCACCCGTTTGGGTGACAATGCCGCCCTGACAGGTGCATTGCGCCTGCTGGTGGACGACCCGGAACGGCGGCGGCAGATGGGGCGCGCTGGCTGGGACTGGATGCACGGCGCACATCGCTTCACGCCGGACGGCCACGGTGAAGCCACCGAACACTACTACCACCAGTGGCTGAAGGAGCTGGGACATGGCTGATGCGCGAACCGTTCCGGTGCTGATGCACCACCATGTCAGCCCCTCGCCGGGCATGATCACCGTGTCGCCGGAAAACTTCGAAAGCCAGATCGCGTGGCTGGCAGGCAATGGCTGGACCTCACTGACGCTGGACCAGTACGCAGGCTTCCTGGCCGGCAAGCCGGTGCCGCGCAGGTCGATCGTCATCACCTTCGACGATGGCTACCTCGACAACTGGGTGTATGCCCATCCGATCCTGCAGAAGTACGGCATGCATGCGGTGGTGTTCGTGGTCACCGGCTGGATGGGCGAAGGCCCGGAACGTCCGCACGCGGGCATTGCCGGGGCGACGCTGCCGCCGACGCCGGACCATCGTGGCTGCGAAGCAGCGATCTACGAGCAGGACCGCAGTGACGATGTGATGATGCGCTGGAGCGAAGCACGTGCGGCCATCGCCGCCGGCACCTTCGAAGTGCATTGCCACACCCATACCCATACCCGCTGGCTGCGCCGCGACGATCTGGACCGTGCGCAGCGCCGCGCAGGCCTCAGCCGGGATCTGGCGATCTCGCGCGAAGTCCTGCAGGACAAGCTCGGCGACGTGTCCGATACGCTGTGCTGGCCGTACGGTGATTTCGACCAGGATCACATCGAAGTGGCGCGCGAGCAGGGCTTCCGCTACCTGCACACCACCCACCCGTTCGGCCGCAACGTGATCGGCGGCGACCCGGAACGCATCTATCGTTTCGCGATCCGCAACCGGCCGGCCAACTGGCTGCGCAAGCGCATCCGCCTGAGTTACAACCCGCTGATCGCGCCGCTGTTCAATGGGTTCAAGGCACGCCAGAAAAAAATGGTGCCGGGGCCGTAGGCGCGACACAGCCCTGCCCGCAAAAAGAAAACGCCCCGGAATTCCGGGGCGTTTTTCCTGTACCGACGGGCAGGCGCCTCAACTGGCGGCTTCACGCACCGCAGCGGACAAGCGGTCCAGCGTCTGCTGCATCAGCGTGGCGTCATCGGCCTCCACGGTGACCCGCACCACCGGCTCGGTACCGGACGGACGCAGGAACGCGCGGCCACGGCCGGCTACGGCCTGCTGCGCCACAGCCAGCGCGGACTGCACGCTTTCAGACTGCACCGTGGCCTTGGCCGAGACATTGCCCAAGCGCACGTTGACGGTCTTCTGCGGCACCCGTACCAGGCCCTTCAGTGCCTGGCGCAGGGTCTGCCCACTGTTGCGCAGCGCGACCAGCACCTGCAGGGCGCTGACTATGCCATCGCCGGTGGTGGCCCGGTCCAGGCACAGCAAGTGGCCCGAGGCTTCGCCACCGAGTACACCACCGCCCTCGACCAATGCCTGGTGCACGTAGCGGTCACCGACGTTGCTGCGCACGAACGGGATCTGCAGATCGGCGAAGGCCTTCTCCACACCGTAGTTGCTCATCAGCGTGCCGACCACCGGGCCGCGCAGGCGGCCTTCGTCCTTCCAGGCGCGGGCCAGGATGTACAGCAGGTCATCGCCGTCGACCGGGTTGCCCTGGTCGTCGGCCATCAGCACACGGTCGCCATCACCATCGAAGGCGATGCCAAGATCGGCGCGGGTCTCGCGGACCTTGGCCGCCAGGTTGTCGATATGGGTGGAGCCCACGCCGGCGTTGATGTTGACGCCATTGGGCTCGGCCCCGATGCCGATCACTTCGGCACCCAGTTCGCGGAACAGCAGCGGTGCGATCTGGTAGGTGGCGCCGTGTGCGCAATCCAGCACCAGGCGCACGCCACGCAGGTCGAACGCGCGCGGCACGCTGGCCTTGCAGAACTCGATGTAGCGGCCGACCGCTTCGCGCGCGCGCGACGCCTTGCCCAGCTTCTCCGATTCGGCGGTGGTGAACGGAATGTCCAGCGCCGCTTCCAGGGCCAGTTCGGTGGCGTCGTCGAGTTTCTCGCCCTGGGCGGAGAAGAACTTGATGCCGTTGTCGTAATGCGGGTTGTGCGAGGCGCTGATGACGATGCCGGCGTCCACACCCAGCGTACGGGTCAGGAACGCCACCGCCGGGGTCGGCATCGGGCCGAGCAGCTGCACGTCGGCACCGGCGGCCACCAGGCCTGCTTCCAGAGCCGCTTCGAACATGTAACCGGAAATGCGGGTGTCCTTGCCGATCACCACGATCGGCCTGCGCCCGTCCTGGCCGCGCTGGGCGACCAGGACACGGCCCAGGGCGTTGCCCAGGCGCAGCACGAAGTCGGCCGAGATCACGCCCTGGCCGACCCGCCCACGGATGCCATCAGTACCGAAGTACTTGCGGCCTCCCATCAAGCCACCTCCGGCGCCGGCTGACGGCCCAGCATCGCCAGCAGATCGGACAGGCGGTCGCGCATCTCGCGGCGGTCGCAGATCTGGTCGATGGCACCGTGCTCCAGCAGGAACTCCGAACGCTGGAAGCCTTCCGGCAGCTTCTCGCGCACGGTCTGCTCGATCACGCGCGGGCCGGCGAAGCCGATCAGCGCCTGCGGTTCGGCGATGTTGATGTCGCCCAGCATCGCGAACGAGGCCGACACGCCACCGGTGGTCGGGTGGGTCAGCACCGAGATGTACGGCAGGCCAGCTTCACGCAGCTTGCCCAGCGCGGCCGAGGTCTTGGCCATCTGCATCAGCGAGAACAGGCCTTCCTGCATGCGCGCGCCGCCACTCTGCGAGAAGCACACATACGGGGCACCGATCTCGACTGCGGTTTCGGCGGCCAGCGCGAAACGCTCCCCCACCACCGAGCCCATCGAGCCGCCCATGAAGGCGAAGTCGAACGACGAGGCCACCAGCGCACGGCCCTTGAGCAGGCCGCGCATGGCGATCAGCGCGTCATATTCGCCGGTGTTCTTCTGCGCGATCTTGATGCGCTCGCTGTACTTCTTCTGGTCCTTGAACTTGAGCAGGTCGGTCGGCCCCAGGCGCGCACCGATCTCGGTGGTGCTGTCGGCGTCGAACAGGGCGGCCAGGCGCGCGCGCGCGCGGATCGCCATGTGGTGGCCGCACTTCGGGCAGACCTCCAGATTCTCTTCCAGTTCCGGACGGTACAACGCGCTGCCGCAGTTGCTGCACTTTTCCCACAGGCCCTCGGGGACACTGCGCTTCTTGCTGGGGGTGTTGTCGGTGCGGATGCCGGACGGCATCAACTTGCTGAGCCAACTCATGCGGGAGGACACTTCCGTTCAGGGCGGCCCAAGGGCCGCAAAGGCGGACAGTCTAGCTCCGCTTTCCCCGCCCGTGCACCCCCTTGCCGGCCACGGGGCAGCCTGAAAAAACCATGCTGGGACGTACGTTTAGGTGCTGGGTCGTGCCGGCCGCTGGCCGGCAGCCCTTGCATGCGAGCCGTCAGGAGGATGCCGGCCAGCGGCCGGCACCACCGTTACGCATCCAGCGCCTGCCGCAGCGGGGCCAGGAAGGCTCCAGCGCGCTGCGCGGCCTCTTCAGCCGAGCCCGCTTCGGCCAGCACCGCCACCAGTGCACTGCCGACCACCACGCCATCGGCCTGGCGCGCCATCGCCGCCGCACTGGCCGCATCCTTGATCCCGAAGCCAGCCACCACCGGTACCGAAGCGCGCGCACGCAGGGCCTGCAGGCGGGCGCTGGCAGCATCACTGTCCAGCCGCTCGGACGCGCCGGTGACACCGGCAAAGCTGACGTAATAGAGATAGCCACGGGCCAGCGCCAGCAGCTTGTCGGCACGTGCCTCGCTGGTGGTCGGCGAGGCCAGCAGCACCAACGCCAGGCCGGCCGCATCGAAAGCCTGCTGCGCTTCACCGGCTTCTTCCGGCGGCAGGTCGACCAGCAGCACTCCATCCACACCGGCCTCCACGGCCGCCTTGGCGAAGGCGGCGTAGCCGTGGATCTCCACCGGGTTCAGGTAGCCCATCAGTACTACCGGCGTCTGCGCGTCACGCTCTCGGAACTGCGCCACGGCCTGCAGCACGTAGCGGCTGCCCGCCCCGCGTGCCAGTGCACGTTCGGAGCTGCGCTGGATGGTCGGGCCATCGGCCATCGGGTCGGAGAACGGCACGCCCAGTTCGATCACATCGGCGCCGGCATCGACCAGTGCATGCATGACCGGCACGGTGGCCTCCAGCGAGGGATCACCGGCAGTGATGAAGGGAATCAGCGCCTTGCGCTGCTGCTCGCGCAGTCGCTGGAAACAGGCATCGAGTCGGGATACAGGCATCTCAGGCACATCCTTCAATCAGTTCAATCGCATCGCTGGTCCCCCAGTACATCCGGGTGACCTTCCCTTCAAACAGTTCCAGGCGGATGCCCAGGTCCGAACCCGGGTCCTGCCAGGTGAGGTACTCGCCCTGGTCACCGTCGTAGGCATGCGGGCTGGACACCGGCGGTTTCGGGAACTGGGCCATGGCCTGGGCTCGGGTCATGCCGATGCGCAGGCCGAACGGCCCCGGCTGTTCGACCGGCAGTTCCGGCTCATCGCCCGGCTTAAGATCAAAACGGACCACGCGGTCGTCGTCGGTCATCATCGACACGCCCGGCGGCAGCCCCTTGCCGTCGTAGTACTCGCAGTCGCCTTCGAAGAATTCCTTCGCGCCCTGCGCCTTCCAGGGACCCAGCGCCTTCAGGTCAGTCATGTGCTGGCCAACCAGCACGTCACCGGCATGGTCCAGTGCCACCGAAGCCACCGCAGGCGCGTCATCGCCGCTCGTCCCTTCTTCGGAGGGGGCATCGACAATGGGCGTACGCGCCATCGGGTCAAGATCATCGTTGGCAGCCTGCTGCACAGGCTGCGTGGTGGCCTTGGCGGCCGGTGCCAGCACCGGCGGCTCCGGCGGCTGGCACGCGGCCAACCCCAGTGCCAGCAGCAGCACGCCACTGTTCCGCAGCAGCGCGCTCACAGCACCAGCCCTTCGCGCGCGGCGATGGTATGCACGTCCTTGTCGCCACGGCCGGACAGATTGCAGAGCACGATCTGGTCACGCGGACGCTCACGCGCCAGCTTGATCGCCTGCGCCAGCGCATGGCTGGATTCCAGTGCCGGCAGGATGCCTTCGGTGTGCGCCAGCAGGTGGAAAGCCTGCAGCGCTTCCTCGTCAGTGATGCCGAGGTACCGTGCACGACCGGTATCGGCCAGGAATGCGTGCTCCGGGCCGACGCCCGGGTAGTCCAGGCCGGCCGACACCGAGTGGGTCTCGATGATCTGGCCGTCGTCGTCGCACAGCACATAGGTGCGGTTGCCGTGCAGCACGCCGGGGCGACCCGCCGCGATGGAGGCGGCATGGCGACCGGTGCTGATGCCATCACCGGCAGCTTCGGCGCCGACGATATCGACCTGGCGATCGTTGAGGAAAGCATGGAACAGGCCGATGGCATTGCTGCCACCGCCCACGCAGGCGGTGATCGCATCGGGCAGGCGACCGTATTCGGCCAGCATCTGCTCACGCGCTTCGCGGCCGACGATGGCGTTGAAGTCACGCACCATGCGCGGGTACGGATCGGGGCCGGCCACGGTGCCGATGATGTAGAAGGTGTCCTGCACGTTGGTCACCCAGTCGCGCATCGCTTCGTTGAGCGCGTCCTTCAGGGTGGCCGAGCCGGAAGTGACCGGTACCACCGTCGCGCCCAGCAGCTTCATGCGGTAGACGTTGATCTTCTGCCGCTCGATGTCGGTGGCGCCCATGTACACCACGCATTCCAGGCCCAGGCGCGCGGCAACCGTGGCACTGGCCACGCCATGCTGGCCGGCACCGGTCTCGGCAATGATGCGCTTCTTGCCCATGCGCGCGGCCAGCAGCGCCTGGCCGATGGTGTTGTTGATCTTGTGCGCGCCGGTGTGGTTCAGGTCCTCGCGCTTGAGCAGGATCTGCGCGCCGCCGACGTGATCGCTCAGGCGCTGGGCGTGATAGATCGGGCTCGGCCGGCCCACATAATGCGCCAGGTCGCGGTCATAGGCCGCCTGGAATTCGGGGTCCTGGCGGGCCTGGTCATAGGCCTGGGCCAGTTCCTGCAGCGGGCCGACCAGGGTTTCGGCAACGAAGCTGCCGCCGTAGCGGCCGAAGTGGCCCTGGGCATCCGGGAAGGCGTGGTAGTCGGCAATGGGGGAGGCAGACATGGATACGACCGGTGGTTCAGACAGGTGGATACTCTAGCGCACGGGTCGTGACCGGAAAATGGATATTATCTGGCGCATATCGTCAGGAAATCTCACATGAGCCGTTCCCTGCTTCCGCCGCTCAATGCACTGCGCGCGTTCGAGGCCACCGCACGCCTCGGTGGCGTGGGCCGCGCCGCACAGGACCTGCACGTCACCCACGGTGCGGTCAGTCGGCAACTGAAGCTGCTGGAGGATCACCTGGGCCTGGCACTGTTCCAGCGTGCCGGCCGCGGGCTGCGCCTGACAGCGGCTGGCACCCGCCTGCAGGCGGCGTGCAGCGAGGCCTTCGGCGGGATCGAGGACTGCGTGCGCGAACTGCGCCGGCCAGCGGCCTCCCCAGCACTGGTACTGGGCTGCAGCGGCAGCGTACTGGCGCGCTGGATGATTCCGCGCCTGCCCGTGCTGCAGGCCGCCCTGCCCGGCGTGCGCCTGCAGTGGTCGGCGCTGGATGGCAGCTTCACCGAAGCACAGGCGGCGCTGGACGCCGTGCTGCTGCTGGCGCAGGGTCCGTGGCCACGGGGCTGGCAGGTCCGCGAGCTGGCACCGGAGCGGGTGGGCGTGGTGGTGGCCCCGTCACATCCGGCGGCGCAGCGCCTGCGGCAGGCACCGCCCTCGGCACTGCTGCAGGAAACAGTGCTGCACACCAGCTCGCGGCCACAGGCGTGGCCGGCATGGGCGCAGGCACATCGCCTGGACCCAGCAAAGCTGCAGCTGGGCACCGCTTTCGAACATCTCTATTACCTGCTGGAAGCAGCAGTCGCCGGGCTGGGCCCGGCGATCGCGCCCGAGCCGCTGGTAGCCGAAGATCTGGCAGCAGGCCGGCTGGTCGCACCGTGGGGGTTTGCCGCCACCGGCGGCTTCTGGGTGCTGGCGCGGCCGGATGGCCCGGCCGATGCACGGGTGGACGCCCTGGCCGAGTGGGCAGCAGCGCAACTGCGATGAGACGAGGCCCCGGGCGGCATTCACCTCCCGGAGCCGGCAACGCAGGCCTCAGCGACCGCCCATCGCGACCCGCTGCTGCTCCTCATGCACCTGCTGCTGGTGCGACGGATCTGCCAGCAGCTTGGCACTGGTCTGCTCCAGCGACGGCGGCGCCTGGGCCAGATCGACAGCGGTGCGGAAGCCCGGCGTCGTGCCCATCACGAACGCCTTGCCATCCTGCACCGTGATGCTCTGCAGCTTGTCGGCCGCGTCGATACCGTTCTGCTTTGCATGCAGGGTGATATTGGCCGCAGCCTCTTCGGAAAACACGCTGGGAAGCTTGCTGCGGACGGCGTTGTGCAGTGCGTGGTCCGGATGCGATGCATCGTTCAGCGACGGCCCCTTCGGCGCAGCCGCTGCAGGTTCATGGCCCTGCGCACGGCCCGCCGCCAGTGCGGCAGTGGTCTGGCGACCGACAATTCCATCGGCCGCCAGCCCCTGCTGCTTCTGGAACGCGATCACCGCTTCGCGGGTGTGGTCACCGAAACGGCCATCCTCCGACAACCGATGGCCCTGCGCATCACGCACGCCGAGCTGATTGAGGGTCTGCTGCAACGCCTGCACGTCGGTGCCACGCTGCCCCTGCTTCATCACCTCGCTGGCCGCCGGGTGTGATGCAGCCGGCTGCACGGTGGCGCCAGGCCGGGACAGCGCAGGTTCGCCATTGCCATGCAGCGGCGCGCGCACCTGGAATTCCGGCTTCGGTGTCAGCGCACCAACGATGCGGGTGCTCCCTCCATCCCAGTACCCGCCCGGCCGGATGGTGACTTCGGCCGGCCCCGTGCTTCCCTGCGAACCGATGAACTGGATGTTTCCCTGCGCGTCGTAGCCTTTGAAAATACCGACATGCTGGCCCTGCGACGAGGAGAACATCAGGATGTCGCCCTGCTTCAGCGATCCGTTCGGCTTGCGTGCTTCGGCAGCCGAGGTCACGTCGAAATGCTCGCGTGCGTAAGCGGTCGTGTTCGCGCCATTGAACAGCGTCGAGGTAGTGAACCCCGCGGCGTTCTCGCCACGCACGTCGTAACCCGCGTTCTTCAGGCCACGCCATACGAATGCCGAGCAATCCACGCCCAAGCGTCCGTCACCATCGAGATCACGCTCCAGCCGGCTGCTGTCGCGACCGGGACGCGGATGGTCGGGGCGCCCGTATTCGTACTGGCGGCCCGAGGCCATGAAATGCTGATAGGCCTCGTTGTAGAGCGCGGCACTGCCGACTGCAGCCGCGGCCTGGCCCGCCGCGGGCGCAGCTGCCGAAGGCGTCTGCACCTGCGTTTGGGCCTGGGCCTGCACGGGCGTGGCCGCCTGTGTGCGCGTGGGTGGCTGCTGCGTGGCAACCTCACCCGGCTGCCAGCCCTCGAAACGGCGAATGCCGTCGGCCAGCACTTCACGCTCGCGCACGCTCATCTGGCCGACGGTCTTCGAACGCAGATCGACACCCTGGCGATCGCCTTCGGCATAGATGGTGGCCGCCTGCTCCTTGTGGTGGGTGGTGCCGCTGTAATCCTTCGTGGAGTAGCTCGGCAGCATTTCCTCCACGGTCTTGTCGCCGAACCGGCGTTCGAGCAGCTGGATCTTCGCCACCCGGCCCGCTTCATAGCTTTCGAAGACCGCGTTGCCCCATTGGTCGAGATCGACCACGCCCTTGTAGCGCCCCTGCGCCGATTCCAGCGCCTGCTCGCGGGTACGCGGATTGGTCACCGTCTTGTCCGCGCTGCCGGCGAATTCAAACTTGAGATTGCCAGGATTGTTGTTGCGCCACGAGACGCTGCCACCTGATCGTTCGATGACACTGCCATCGTCCATTTCCAGCGTGCGCGTGGTACCTACGCTGCTGACCAGCCGGGTGATTTTTGGATCCGACATGAGCTATTCCTTTGCCAGTGGTTGATTGGACCGCTCCCCTGGCGGTGATTACATTCCGTTGGAAAACACGTCGAGCACGTCCGCACTGACCCAGCCCTGTGCGCAGTTCCCGGCGTAACGTCCCGGCGCCGCCGCATGGCAGGCCTCGCCCCCTGTGCTGGCCAAGCCAGTGATCGGCCTGTCGCCATAGGTGTCACACAACGTGTTGCCCTTGCACTTGCCGACCGTCGCGGCGGGAACCGCAACGACGTAATAGAACAGGGGATTCTGTCCGGTGCGCCCGATGCCCTGCACGCAGACCAGCTGCCCCTTCGACAGCTTCGCGGTCACGCTGGCCTTGCTGCCGGTGGATGGCACCGCATTCAACGTTTCCACGCCTTTGGCGTCGGCTACGCCGGCGAAGAAACCCTGGTCGCCACAGTCCGGCGACAGTTCAACATCGTAGAAATCGCCGCTGTCCACATCACCGGCCGTGCAGCCGCTGCCCGTACTGGCGTTGCTGCATTTCACGCCACTGGCCTGGATCAGCGCAGCCAGGCCGTCGGCAGCCGGAGCCGTGGCCGGCGCTGCGGCAGGTGCGGCCGCCGGTGCTGCAGCGGCCGGTGCCGACGCTGTCGGGACGGATGAGTCACCGGCCGCACATGCGCCCAAGGCGAGCAGCAGGCCGGGCACGAGCGTCAGGCGGGCCAGGCGGAGACGGTGGGAAGAAAGATGGGGCATATCCATTGCGTCCTCGTTCGAAAGGTAGGGCATATCTCATGGGGGCGGCCAGCGACACGCACACGGCATCACACCCGGCCAGGTAAGGCTGGGCGCATTGTGTCCGATCAGATGTTCGGGGGGTGTCGACTTTTTGGCGCTGGAACCTGAATTGCCCGGAAGCGTGACTCCCATCACACTAAGGTGACGCGGATCACTCCAGAACGGTGCAATCCGCGCGACGCACTTCCTCGACGAAGGTGCGCATCCTGTAGCCGTCCTTGATGCCCGGCTCCAGTTCGATGCCACTGGAGACGTCCACGCCCCACGGCAGCGTCGCCAGCACGGCGTCGTAGACATTTTCCGGGTTCAGGCCACCGGCCAGCAGGAACGGCCGGTGCAATCCGGTCGGAACGCGGCCCCAGTCGAATGCCACGCCGGTGCCGCCGCCACCACCCGGGGCGTGGCTGTCGAACAGGAAGCCGGCAGCGCTGGGATAGCGTAGCTGCAGGGTGCGGGCGTTGACCTCTTCACGGCCCCCCATGGCGATCGCCTTCAGGTAAGGCATGTTGAAGCTGCGGCAGAAGCTCTCGTCTTCCTCGCCGTGGAACTGCAGCAGGGTCGGCCGCACCGTGCGCAGGACCTCGCGCACTTCTTCCTTGCTGTTGTTGCGGAACAGCGCCACCACGTCGACCATCGGTGCGATCGCCTGGCGCATCGCGCGGGCCTCGGCCGGTGCGACCCGGCGGCTGCTCTCGCGGGCAAAGATGAAACCCACTGCGTCCACGCCCAGCTCACCGGCCAGGCGGACGTCGCCGGCACGGGTCATTCCACAGAACTTGATGCGCGTACGGTAGTAGGAACGGCTCATAGCGTGACCTCGGCGGGCAGATGCCAGTTGTCGGGGTACAGGGGCCCAAGGAACACCAGGCCCTGCGGCGGTGCGGTGGGACCAGCTACGGTGCGATCGCGCCCAGCCAGCAGTTCGGCGATCCATTCCACCGGTTTTTCGCCGCTGCCCACCAGGATCAACGATCCGACGATATTGCGGACCATGTGATGAAGAAATGCATTGCCACGTACTGCGACTTCGATCACTTCGCCATCGCGGCTGACCTGCAACGACTGCAGTTCACGCCGCGCATGCAGCGCCTGGCACTGCACCGAACGGAACGCGCTGAAGTCGTTCTCGCCAAGCAGGGCCTGGCCGGCGGCGTGCATCAGGGTCTCGTCCAGCGCCCGGCGCTCCCAGCTCAGGGTCTGCCGGTCCAGTGCCGGCCGTACCTCGCGGTTGAGCAGCCGATAGCGGTAGCGGCGCGCACGTGCGGAGAAGCGGGCGTGGAAATCATCGGCCACCGGCACGCACCAGCGCACCGCGATCGAGCGCGGCAGGCGGGTGGTGGTGCCGAGCATCCAGGCGCGCGGATCGCGCACCACGTCGGTATCGAAATGCACGACCTGGCACTGGCCATGCACGCCGGCATCGGTGCGGCCGGCGCAGACCACCTGCAGCGGCGCATCAGCCACCGATGACAGGGCCTGCTCGAGGCTGGCCTGCACGCTGGGACCACCCTCGCCCAGGTTCTGCCAGCCCCTGAAATCGCTGCCGTCGTACTCGACGCCAAGCGCATAACGCATGTGCTACCTCGATGTTGCGGATGGGGCGGCGCTCAGGCCGGATCGCGTTCGGACCAGACCGCCAGTTCGTTGCCACCGGGCTCGACGAACTGGAAGCGGCTGCCACCGGGGAAGGAGAACACCGGGCGCACGATCTCGCCGCCGGCGTCGCGCACGGCGGCCTCGACCGGTGCCAACTGGTCGGCATACAGCACCAGCAGCGGTGCACCGCTGTCGCTGGCCCGCTGCGGCTGGCCACGGAAGAAGCCGCCCTGCAGGCGGCCATCGTCGAACGCCGTGTAGTCGCTGCCGTAGTCGACGAACGACCAGTCGAACACCTTCTCGAAGAAGGCGCGGCTGGCGGCCGGGTCGCTGGACGCGAATTCAACGTAGTCGATGCGGCGTTCGCGGCTCATGGCAAGGCCCTTGTCGGCAGGTTCGGTCACGGCAGGCGCGCCAGCAGTTCGCGGGCCTGGGCCTGGCTGTGCAGGTCGCCGCCTTCGGCGACTTCCAGCAACAGGGTGCGCGCGGTCTGTGCGTCGCCCAGATCGAGGTAGGCAATGGCCAGTTCCAGGCGCTCCTGGCCGGCACGTGGCGACCAGCCCGCGTCGCCGGCAGGCGCAGCCGCGCTCGACGCGATGTCGTCGGAATGAGAGGCCTCGACGGCGCCATGGTCGATGCCGTCGATGCCGTCGATGGCTTCGCGACGGGCGGCGTCCACCGGAGCCTCGTTCTCATGCGCGTCGGCCGGCAGATCGAACACGCCGCGGAACTGCGGCTGCTGTTCGGCATGCAGTGCGTAGTCCGGCACCACCACTTCGACCGGCGCCTGCGGTGCAACGCGCTCGTCCTGCAGCGGCTCGGCGACGACACCCTCGTCGCCAGTGGTTGCGGGATCGTCCCAGCGCGGCAGATCGGTCACCGCTTCGGGCAATGCCACCGCGTCCTCCTCGCGCAGCGTGTCGGTCTGCCAGCCGGCCCGCGCCAGGTCCTCGGCAACGGGTTCGGCGACCACCACGTCATGCACTTCGGTTTCGGTGGCCCAGGCGGGCATCGCCGGTTCCTGGCGGCCATTGTCGGCAACAGCCGACGACCATGAGGACTGCTCGGCCAGCGTATCCAGCGCCGCACCCGCCGGCACCGCCGCGGTCAGGCCGGCGGCATCGTCTTCCTCACGCAGCGGCGGCAGCGGCGACGGCTTGCGACGACGCAGCAGCCAGGCCGCGCCCGCCGCCAGCAGCAGTACCGGCAGCCCCAGCCAGTACCACGGCGTTGCCGCATCGCGGGCATCCGGTGCCTGCGCCAGGCGCTGCTGCGCGGCGGCCAGGTCGTTGTCCTTCATCGCGATCAGCGACTGCTGCTGTTCCTTCAGTTTCTCAAGGTCGGCCACGCGCTGCTTCAGCTCGCCGATCTCGGCATCGCGGGTGGCGATGTCCTCACGCGCCTGGCGCAGTTGTTCGTTGCCCAGCATGTCACCCTCGCTGCCGGCAGCGGTGCCGGTGGTTGTGCCCGCGTGCGCGGCGTCGGACGCCAGCGCCGGAGCGATCTCAAGTCGTGCCCCGTTGGCGGCAGGCGGGGAAGAAGCGTTCGTGGTTGCGGCCTTGGCGACCGGGGCGACGGTACCCGCGGGTTGCGGCACGGTACGCGCCTGCCGCCATTGCGCAGCGTGCTCGCGCACGAGCGTCGCCGCTTCGGCAGCGTCGACCGCAGCAAGCGCATCGCTGCCTGGCATGCGCAGCACCGCCCCCTGCTTGAGCAGGTTGACGTTGCCCCGGATGAAGGCTTCGGGATTGGCACGCAGCAGGGCGATCATCGCGCGGTCGCGACTGACCTGGTTGCCACGTGCCACCGCACTGGCGATCTGCGACAGGGTCTGCCCGCGCTGCACGGTGATGCTGCCATCGGCCGCCGGTGCAGCAACCGGCGCGGAGGCCGCACGCGGGCGTGCCGGTGCAGGCACCGCCGCAGGTGGCGGCGTAGCGGGCGTCTCTGCTGCCGGCACCGTTGCCGAAGCCGGTGCAGGTTCGCGCACGATGGTATTGGAGAGCGTGCCGGCCGGCGCGACGATCTCCGGCTCGGCCACGGCCAGCGCACTGGGCGGCGCATCGACCAGCGCCGAGTACTCACGCACCAGGCGGCCCTGACCCCAGTCGGCTTCGATCAGGAAGCTCAGCGACGGCGTCTCCACCGGCGCCTGCGAGGTGACGCGCACCACTGCCCTGCCCTGCGTGTCGCGGGTCAGTTCGAACTGCAGTTCACTGACCAGTCCGGTTGGCCGCTGCAGGCCGACACGTTCGAAGGTGACCGGTGAGGCAAGCGCCACGCGCAGGTTTTCCAGCTCGGACGGATCGGCCGAGACCACCGGGATTTCAGCCAGCAGGGGCTGGCCCGGCTTGGACAGGACCCGGATGTCACCCAACCCCAGGGCGAGCGCCGAACTGCTGGCCAAGGCGAGCAGTGCGGCGGACAGATAGGTGAGCGGGCGCTTTGCGCCCTTGGCCCGTTTATTCATGGGCGACACTATAAAGCGTGCGGACCGGGGTCCGCACCCATGTAGAGCCGAGCCCATGCTCGGCTGCATGGCCTGAGCCGAGCGTAGGCTCGGCTCTACAGAAAAGGCCGGGGATTGCCCGGCCTCTCCATCAGCGCTGCTCGGCGGCGACCAGCTCGGCCAGCTGCACGGCATTCAACGCCGCGCCCTTGCGCACGTTGTCCGACACGATCCACAGGTTCAGGCCGCGCGGATGCGACAGGTCTTCACGGATACGGCCGACATACACCGCATCGGTGCCCGAGGCATGGGTGACCGGAGTCGGATAACCACCGGCTTCATGGCGGTCCACCACTTCAACGCCCGGCGACTGTTCCAGCAGCGCGCGCGCTTCGGCCACGGTCACCTTGTCGCGGGTTTCGATCGCCACCGATTCGGAGTGGCCGTAGAACACCGGCACGCGCACCGCGGTCGGGTTCACCAGGATGCTGTCGTCACCGAGGATCTTGCGGGTCTCCCAGATCAGCTTCATCTCTTCCTTGGTGAAACCGTTGTCCTGGAAGTCATCGATGTGCGGGATCAGGTTGAAGGCGATCTGCACCGGGAAGCGCTGCGGATCGATCTCCTGGAAGCTCAGCAGCTGGCCGGTCTGCTTGCCCAGTTCCTCGGTTGCCGAACGGCCGCCGCCAGACACCGACTGGTAGGTGGAGACGTTGATGCGCTCGATGCCGTACTTGCGGTGCAGCGGTGCCAGTGCCACCAGCATCTGCATGGTCGAGCAGTTCGGGTTGGCGATGATGCCGCGCGGACGGTTGGCGACCTGCTCCGGGTTGACCTCGGACACCACCAGCGGCACGTCATCGTCGTAACGGAAGGCCGAGGAGTTGTCGATCACCACAGCGCCCGCTGCTGCGAACTTCGGCGCGTATTCCTTGGACACGCTGCCGCCGGCCGAGAACAGGGCGATCTCGACGCCGCTCGGATCAAAGGTAGCCAGGTCCTGGACCTTGACCTTCTGGCCGTTGAACTCGATCTCGCCGCCGGCCGAACGCTCGGAAGCGAGAACGCTCAGGGTACCGACCGGGAAATCACGCTCGGCCAGGATCGACAACATGGTCTCGCCGACCGCACCGGTGGCACCGACGACGGCGACGTGGAAACTGCGCTGTGCATTGCTCATGGGGGAAACTCTCACGAAAACGGGAATGGGGAAGAAACACGCACGACAGCTGGGTTCGGGGAACCTCCTCAAGCGGGGCGCGCGGAGGTTCCCTATCGTTTCCCGGTTTTTTTGCCCAGAGTCACGCGCGCGGCCATCGCCGCGTCAGCGTTGATCGCGCTCGGCATGCGCGACAGGCCGCCGTCCAGGCCGAGCCCGGCAACCAGATTATCCACGGCCAGCTGTACCATCGCCGTGCGCGTGGCCAGCGAGGCGCTGCCGATATGCGGAGTCAGCACGACATTGCGCAGCGCCAGCAGTTCGGGGCGCACCTTCGGCTCGCCTTCGTACACATCCAGGCCCGCTGCGGCAAGGCGACCGTTGGCCAGCGCATCGGCCAGCGCGATCTCATCAACCAGGCCACCACGGGCGATGTTCACCAGCGTCGCCGACGGCTTCATCTTCGCCAGCGCGACGGCATCGATCAGATGGTGCGAGGCCGGCGTGTACGGCAGCACCAGCAGCAGGTGGTCGGACTGTGCCAGCAGCGTATCCAGGTCCACATAGGTGGCGCCCACTTCCGCTTCGGTCGCGGCCGGCAGCTGCGAGCGGTTGTGGTACAGCACCTTCATGCCGAACCCGTGTGCACCGCGGCGGGCAATGCCCTGGCCGATGCGGCCCATGCCGAGGATGCCCAGCGTGCTGCCGTGGATGTCGGCACCGAGCATGGTCTGGAACGACCACTGCTGCCACTGCCCTTCGCGCAGCCAGCGCTCGGATTCAGTGATGCGGCGTGCAGTGGCCATCAGCAACGCGAAGCCGAGATCGGCGGTGGTCCCGGTCAGGACGTCCGGCGTGTTGCTGGCGAGAATGCCGGCGGCGCTGAGCGCGTCGACATCCAGGTTGTTGTAGCCGACGCCGACATTGGCGATCACCTGCAGCTGTGCGGCGTCGGCCACCTGGGCCGCACCAATGCGCTCGTTGAGCGTGATGATGGCGCCGTCGGCGCTGGCCAGCTGTTCGGCGATCTGATCGGGCGACCAGGCGGTGACAGTGTCGGTGCTGCGCAGCTGTACGCGATCGCGCAACGGCGCGATGGCCGCGTCGATCAGCGGCTGGCTCACCCACACCGTCGGCCGCGTGTCAGCCATCGATCTGCCCGGGAATGCGCGGGGTGATCGTGCCGACATCGCCACACTGCGCGCGATGACGCAGCGCCTGGTCCATCAGCACCATCGCCACCATCGCCTCGGCGATCGGGGTGGCACGGATGCCGACGCAGGGATCATGGCGGCCGGTGGTGACCACCTCGACCACGTTGCCGGCCGTGTCCAGCGACGGGCCCGGCAGGCGCAGGCTGGAGGTCGGCTTCAACACGATCGAGGCGACCACCGGCTGGCCGGTGGAAATGCCACCGAGGATGCCGCCGGCATGGTTGCTGGCGAAGCCCTGCGGGGTCAGCAGGTCACGGTGCTCGGTGCCCTTCTGCGCTGCGCTGGCGAAACCGTCGCCGATCTCCACACCCTTCACCGCGTTGATGCTCATCAGCGCAGCGGCC
The DNA here is from genome assembly GCF_010608305.1 of Stenotrophomonas sp. AS012628. Lineage (NCBI taxonomy): Bacteria > Pseudomonadati > Pseudomonadota > Gammaproteobacteria > Lysobacterales > Lysobacteraceae > Stenotrophomonas > Stenotrophomonas sp. AS012628. Next base: position 20,773 of record NZ_VMBJ01000030.1, read on the forward strand.
AGTTCGCCATCGAGCTTGCCGTAGATCGGCTCGCCCCAGCCCGGCGGCACGTTGTCGGCGACCACGTCCACGCGCGCACCGACCGAATCACCGGACTTGCGCAGCGCATCCATGTACGCCTCCAGTTCCGGCACCTGTGCGGCGTGCGGCCAGAAGAACGGATTGTCTTCCACCGCCGACCAGTCGAAACCGGCCGGCGTGATGTCGCCCAGCTGCGACAGGTAGCCACGCACGGTCACGCCGAAGCGCTCGGCGAGCCACTTCTTGGCGACCACGCCGGCGGCCACGCGCATGGTGGTCTCGCGTGCCGAGGAACGGCCGCCACCGCGCGGGTCGCGGATGCCGTACTTGTGCCAGTAGCTGTAGTCGGCATGACCCGGCCGGAACTGCTGGCCGATGTTGGCGTAGTCCTTGCTGCGCTGGTCGGTGTTTCGGATCAGCAGCGCGATCGGAGTGCCGGTGGTCAGGCCCTCGTACACGCCGGACAGGATCTCGACCTCATCGGCTTCGCGACGCGCCGAGGTGTGCCGGCTCTTGCCGGTTGCGCGACGCTGCAGGTCGTGGGCGAATTCGGCCGCGTCCAGCGCCAGCCCCGGCGGGCAGCCATCGATCACGCAGCCGATGGCCGGCCCGTGCGACTCGCCGAACGTGGTGACGGTGAACAGCTTGCCGAACGAATTGGAGCTCACGGGCGCTGCGCCGCCAGTTCGGTGATGCGGGCGCTGTGGGCGATCAGCTCGCGGCATTCGACCGCGAAGATGCCCATCTGGCCGACCTTGAATTCGATCCAGGCGAAATCGACTTCCGGCAGCAGCTTGACCAGATGCTGTTCGGACTCGCCCACTTCACAGATCAGCAGACCGTCTTCGCTCAGGTGCAGCGGCGCGTCACGCAGGATCTTCAGCACCAGGTCCAGTCCGTCGTCGCCGGCACGCAGGCCCATTTCCGGCTCGTAGGAGTACTCCTGCGGCAGGGCATCGGTCTCGTCGTTGGTGACGTACGGCGGGTTGGTGACGATCAGGTCGTAATGGCGGCCGGTCAGGCCGTTGAACAGGTCCGACTTGATCAGGGTGACGTTGTGCGCCTGCAGGCGCTCCTTGTTCTCTTCAGCCAGCGACAGCGCGTCGTCGCTGAGGTCGACGCCATCCACTTCCCAGTTCGGGTAGTAATGGCCCATGGCGATGGCGATGCAGCCCGAACCGGTGCAAAGATCCAGCGCGCGGCTGACATCGCGGCCGGCCAGCCACGGCTCGAAGCCGCATTCGATCAGTTCGGCGATCGGCGAACGCGGCACCAGGGCGCGCTTGTCGCTCTTGAAGCTCAGGCCGGCGAACCAGGCCTCACCGGTCAAGTAGGCGGCCGGGATGCGTTCATCGATGCGACGCTGGAACAGTTCCAGCACGCGCAGCTTTTCGGCCTGCAGCAGGCGCGCCTGGCCATAGGCCGGGCCCAGATCGTGCGGCAGGTGCAGGCTGTGCAGCACCAGCTGGGTGGCCTCGTCCAGCGCATTGTCGTAGCTGTGACCGAAGGTCAGCCCGGCTTCGTTGAAACGGCTGGTGCCGTAGCGGATCAGATCGATGATCGTGTGGAGTTCGGCGGCCGTTTCAGCGGTCATGGCGGTACTGCGGGCAAAGTGGCCCCCGATTATAGGGGCTGGCGCCCGCGGCGGCATCCGTTGCGGCAGAAACGATCGGGCCGCAGCCGGTATGATGGAGCCCACTTCGCGCGGGGGCTCCCATGTTCAATCGCAACGCCGGCATCATCCTGCTGATCGCCCTGGCGGCGGGCCTGGGCCTGCTGGCCGCCCAGCAGGTGTTCGCGCCGAAGCCACCGGCCAACGCCCCGGCCACCGAAGCGATCACGCTGTACCCGCAGCCGCGCGAACTGCCCGACTTCAACCTGGCCCAGTCCGACGGCACCCGCCTGATTCCGGGCGAGCTGAAGGGCCACTGGACCCTGGTGTTCCTGGGCTTCACCTTCTGCCCCGACGTCTGCCCCACCACTCTGGCCGAGCTGGCCGGCGCGCAGAACCAGTGGGAGGCCCTGCCCGACAGCCTGCGCCCGCGCGTGCTGTTCATCTCGGTCGACCCGGACCGTGACAGCGCCACACGCCTGGGCGAGTACGTGCACGGCTTCCACAAGGACACCCTGGCCGCCACCGCCGATATCCCGTCGCTGGAGCGCTTTGCCACTTCGCTGGGTTTCGTGTTCCAGAAGGTGCCGGGCAAGCACTTCGACGAGAACCCTGAGGATTACACCGTCGAGCACTCGGCCAGCCTGGCCGTGCTCGACCCGCAGGGCCGCCTTGCCGGCCTGGTGCGGCCCCCGTTCAACGCGCCGGCCATTGCCCGCGACCTGCAGAAGCTGACCGAGAAAACCGCCCCATGAGCCTCACCACCGCCCTGACGTACGCCCTGCCCCACCGCCTGCTGTCCTCGATGGCGCGTTCGCTGGCGTACTCGGACGATCCGCGCGTGTCGCGCTGGCTGATCGACACCGTCACCCGCAAGTTCAACGTCAACCTGGACGAAGCGGCCAACCCGGACCCGCGCAGCTATGCCACCTTCAACCAGTTCTTCACGCGTGCGCTGAAGCCGGGGGCGCGCGTGGCCGATGCCGATCCGCGCAGCCTGGTGATGCCGGCCGACGGCCGCATCAGCCAGCTGGGGAAGATCGAGGCCGGCCGGATCTTCCAGGCCAAGGGCCAGTCGTTCACCGCCGCCGAACTGCTGGGCAGCGACGAAGACGCCAAGCCGTACAACGACGGCCTGTACGCCACCGTGTACCTGTCGCCGCGCGATTACCACCGCGTGCACATGCCGTGGACCGGCACCCTGCGCGAGACCGTGCACGTGCCGGGCCGCCTGTTCAGCGTCGGCCCGGCCGCGGTGAACGGCGTGCCGCGCCTGTTCGCCCGCAACGAGCGCCTGGTCTGCCACTTCGATACCAGCTTCGGCCCGATGGTGAGCGTGATGGTCGGTGCACTGCTGGTGTCCGGCGTGGAGACCGTATGGAGCGGTGAGGAGATCCCGGCCTACGGTGACCGCATCACCCGCAAGGATTACCGCGGCCAGGGCATCCAGCTGGAGCGCTTCGCCGAGATGGCGCGCTTCAACTACGGTTCGACCGTGATCGTGCTGCTGCCGCCGGGCGTGGCCGAGTTCGCGCCGCAGCTGGGCGCCGAAAGCCCGGTGCAGCTGGGCCAGGCACTGGCGACGCTGCGCTGACAAAAAGGGGACGGAGGGGATTGAGTCGTTTATGCATCAACGACTCAATCCCCTCCGTCCCCTTTTCCATGCCATGCGTGGAGGGAATCAACGGAATACCGGCCAGCGGCCGGCACGACCGGCATGCGCGTTACTGCAGGGCCGGGGCTGGACCTACGTCCATGCCGTCGTAGTCTTCCACGCCCTTCTCCGCGGCCAGCGCCGCGAACTCCTGGTTGCGACGGTCCAGCGAGGCTTCGTCGTGAATCTCCACACGCTCCACATGCAGCACGTGGAACGGCGCGTCGCCTTCTTCCGGCTCCTGCTCGAACAGTTCCACGAAGGAGTAGCCCTGCGCCTGCAGATGGTCAGCCAGTACCTGCAACGGCTCAGCAGTGGAATGCACGAAGAAATACCCCCACAGCAACGGGCCGGTGATGTCCCAGTCGGTGTTTTCGCGGAGGTTGGCGAACAGGTTGCGGGTGTCTTCGAGGTCCATGCGGATTCCAGGGGTCGGGAGGATTACTTGTCGCAGCCCTGCAGCTTCAGCGTCTGGCCGTGGCGCAGGCTGTAGGCCGGGGCCTTCAGGCCGTTGGCGCGGGCCAGGGTCGGCACGTCGCACTGGAATTTCGCGGCGATGGCGCCCAGGGTCTCACCCCGGCCCACCTTGTGGCTGCGCACCGGCTTCGGCCGTGCCGGCGGGCGCGGCGTAGCTACCGGAGCGGCCGGTGTGGTCGGCACGCTGGTGGACGCGGCGGCATCGGCCACCGGCACCACACCGCCCACGGCCACGCTGCCGGTGTAGCTGGCAGCGGTCGGACGCTTGATCGCTGCGTTCAGATCGGCGGTGATCAGCGTGCGGGCCAGATCGGCACGCGGGCCGCTGACGCAGTTGCGCTGGTACAGGCCGGCGATGCGGGTGGTGGCATTGATCAGCGTGCCGGCCGGAATCCAGCCGTCGGCTTCATAGCGCGGGTTGAGGTTGCGCAGCGCGCGCATGTAGCCATCGCGGGTGCCGTGGCTGCCCAGGCAGATGGTCAGTTCGTAGATGGTAGTGGACTTGGCCAGGCGCAGCGTGGCCGGCTGCGCGCTGATCTTCGGGAATTCCACGCCGTACTGCTGCGGGTGCAGGAAGATCCAGGCGGCGGCGATCACCATCGGCACGTAGTCCTTGGTCTCGCCCGGGAACTGGTTGTAGACGCTGTCGGTCCAGAAGCTCTGGCCAGCACTCTGCTTGAACACGCGCGCGGCACGGCCTTCACCACCGTTGTAGGCGGCCACCGACATTTCCACGTTGTTGTTCAGCTCGCGTAGACGCTCGTTGAGGTAACTGGCGCTGGCCTCGGCGGCGCTGCGCGCGTCAAAGCGCGTATCGAAGCCGGTGCCGTCCGGGCCGAGGCCGAAGCGGCGACCGGTGGCCGGCATGAACTGCATCAGGCCGGCGGCGCCGGCGCGCGAGGACGCATGCACGCGGCCGTTGGACTCCTTGGCCATGATGCCGAACAGCAGCGCCTCGGGCAGGCCGCGCTTCTCCCACTCCGGCCACATCACCGCACGCAGGTTCTGGTAGTTCTCGTAGCTGGTCAGCAGCGCGGGACGCATGTCGGTCAACCAACGGCGGATGCCGGCCTGCACGGCCGGGTTGTACTCGACCATGCTGTCGAAGGCATGCCGCTTGTCGTTGAGCAGCGCGGCGGCGCGCGCGGCCTCCGGCACGTCGGCGGTGAGCGGGCCGATATGGTCGGGGTCGGCTTCCAGGCGGTCACCGCCCTCGTCGGCCACGTCGTCGCTGGCAGCGGCATCAGCGTCGTGCTTGAGCAGGCGCTTGTAGCTGGCAAGCAGGGTGCCCATCTGGCAGCCCTTCTGCTTCACGCAGTCGTTGAGGACATCTTCCATGTCTTCCAGCGCGGCATCGGCCTCGTTGCTGCCCTTGGGGTCGGCATTGGCGACCAGCAGCAGGGCGTCGCTGTAACGCTTTTCGGCGACGGTCATGCGCTGCTGCAGCGCATCCACCTTCACCTTGTCCCGGGCCGAAACCCGCTGCGCATGGGCGTCGGGCGCCAGGGAAACCAGGCCGGCCAGGGCCAGCAGCGGCCAACCGCGGGAAATCAGGACAGGAACGGGCATTGATGGCACTGTGTGCGAAACAGGCAGGCAGAGTAGCGGCGCCGCCAAGGTCCGGGCAAGCCGACCTTCGGCCCGTCACCGCCGGCGGTTAACATTGGGCTATTCACCACAAGGGCTGGACCATGGATCCGATTCTGCTCGGCAAAGGCATTACCGACGATATTGCCGTCACCCTGCTGCCGAAACTCGGCAACCGCCACGGCCTGGTGGCTGGCGCCACCGGCACCGGCAAGACGGTCACCCTGATGACCCTGGCCGAGGGCTTCTCGCGGCTGGGCGTGCCGGTGTTCCTGGCCGATGTTAAGGGCGATGTGTCCGGCCTGGCTGTTCCCGGCACCGGTGCCGAGAACCTGCTGACGCGTGCTGCCGAGATCGGCGTGGCCGACTATGCGCCGGCCGCCAGCCCCACCATTTTCTGGGACCTGTACGGCAAGCTCGGCCATCCGGTGCGCACCACGGTCAGCGAGATGGGCCCGACCCTGCTGGCGCGCATCCTCGAGTTGAACGACACCCAGTCCGGCGTGCTCGACATCGTGTTCAAGCTGGCCGACGACCGTGGCCTGCTGCTGCTGGACATGGATGACCTGCGCGCCCTGCTCGGCCTGGTGGCCGAGGAGCGCAAGGACATCTCCACCGAGTACGGCCTGGTCAGTGCGCAGTCGATCGCCGCGATCCAGCGTTCGGTGCTGCGCCTGGCGCAGGATGGTGGCGAGAATTTCTTCGGCGAACCGGCGCTTGAGCTGGCCGACATCATGCGGGTCAATCACGACGGTCGCGGCGTGATCGGCATCCTCGCCGCCGACCAGCTTGTGCTCAAGCCCAAGCTGTATTCCACCTTCCTGCTGTGGCTGCTGTCGGAGCTGTTCGAGCAGCTGCCGGAGGTGGGCGACCTGGACAAGCCGAAGCTGGTCTTCATCTTCGACGAGGCCCACCTGCTGTTCGACGACGCACCGCCGTCGCTGGTGCAGCGCATCGAGCAGGTGGTGCGCCTGATCCGCTCCAAGGGCGTGGGCGTGTATTTCTGCTCGCAGTTCCCCGACGACGTGCCGGGCAACATCCTCGGCCAACTGGGCAACCGCGTGCAGCACGCGTTGCGTGCGTTCACCCCGCGCGACCAGAAGGCGGTGAAGACCGCGGCCGAAACCTTCGTACCCAATCCGAAACTGGACGTGGTGAAGGTACTGAGCCAGCTCGGCACCGGTGAAGCGCTGGTATCCACCCTGCAGGACAAGGGTGTGCCGATGCCGGTGCAGCAGACGATGATCGCGCCGCCGCGCTGCCGGATGGGACCGATCACCGAGACCGAGCGTACCCAGGTGCGTGCCGGCAGCCCGGTCGGCAGTCGTTACGACACCGCGATCAACCGTGAATCGGCCACCGAGCTGCTGGCCCAGCGCGCGCAGAAGACGGTCGAGCAGGCGCAGGCGCCGTCCGCCCGCAGCCGCGAGCAGGACGAAGCGCAGGAAGGCGGTTTCGGCCAGGCGATCAAGGATGCGATTTTCGGCACCAAGCGCCGCCAGGGCATGATCGAGACGATGGCCAAGCAGACCACGCGCACGGTCGGCACCAAGCTGGGCAACCAGATCGTGCGTGGCCTGTTGGGCGGCATCTTCGGCGGCAAGCGCTGATTCACCGCCACTGGCGGTCAGAGCTCTTTCCACGGGAAAGGGCTCCGACCCCATCGTTCCCCTGAAAAGAAGTCTTACCGCATGTCCCGTTGGCGTCCCCCCGCAGAAAAAAGCACTGCCCTGATCACCGCCTCCGGCCACGCACGGCTGAAGGCCGAACTGGATGACCTGTGGCGGGTGCGCCGCCCCGAGGTGGTGAAGGCACTGGCCGCAGCCGCCGCAGAAGGCGATCGTTCGGAAAACGCCGAGTACACCTACCGCAAGAAGCAGCTGGGCGAGATCGACCGTCGCGTGCGCTACCTGACCAAGCGATTGGAATCGCTGCGCGTGGTCGACACCACGCCGACCGATCCGCAGGCGGTGTTTTTCGGCGCGTGGGTGGAACTGGAGAACGTGGACAGTGGCGACACCAGCCGCTATCGCATTGTCGGCCCGGACGAGACCGATGCAGGCCTGGGTTGGATCAGCATCGATTCGCCGCTGGCACGTGCGCTGCTGAAGAAGCGGCTGGATGATGAATTCTCGGTGGAACTGCCCGGCGGCCAGTTCACCTTTGCGGTAATCGGGGTGGAATACGAGCCTGTGTAGCGTCGAGCATGGCTCGACTGCCTGCCCTTTGTAGAGCCGAGCCCATGCTCGGCTGATAGGCAAACGCAGCCGAGCATGGGCTCGGCTCTACAACGGCAACCCCACCAGCGGCAACGGATACTGGCGACCGGCACGCAGCGGGCGGAAATAATCGGCATTGCGATAGAAGGCGGAATCCTGCACGCCATGCCAGCCGGGAATACCGGCCAATGGCAGGGGCCGCAGCTGCAGCGGATCGGTCACTGCCCTGCCCTCGGCGATGGCCGCGGTCACTGCGTCAACGCAGGCATCATCGACTTCGTCGCGCACCACCACGCACTTGCCCACCAGACGGCGTTCCGGCAGCAGCGCCTGCTCCATCAGCGCGTGCCCGAATACCGCAGCGATGGCGATGTCTCCGCTCAGCCAGTGCGCTGGCTCGAACAATGCATGCCAGTCATGCCCATCCCACGCACGCATAAACGAGTCATCGCGCACGCGCACGATCACGCCGGTCTCGTCGAACTGGGTCAACGCGGCCTGCGCACGGTTGCGCTGGCCCGGCGGCATCGCCTCGATATGCCGGCACTGCTGCACGTTGAGGGCCTGCTTGAGCTGCGGGTAACGGGCCCACACCAGTGCATTGAACAGGTCGTGCCAGTTGTCGGCGCGGGTGGCGATAAGCCCCTGCGCGATGCGGGCTTCGTAGTGCAGGCCGTCAGCCAGCAGCGCGGCATCCTGCTCGACCAGGTGCTTGCCGGGCAGCGTGAGGCGTGCCTCGAGCGCTGCAATGGACGGCCACTCCGGGCCTTCCAACAGATCACGAACGTCGCGCAATCCGGCAAACACCGGGTGCGCGAACACTTGCGGATCGACCGCCGCACGCGGCGGCGGCACGAAGCGGCGGACACCGCTGCCGTCACCGGCGGCGGTCGTCGCTGTGGTCACAGCATCTTGAGATCGAATGCCGGGCGGGTAGCGGCCGGCAGCGCGTCACCGTACAGGTCGTGCTCGTCGCTCTCGGTGATTTCCACGTCGACGAACTCACCCACGCGCAGCGGCACCTGGTCGGCATTCTGGATGTGCACCAGGCCGTCGATCTCCGGGGCATCGGCCTTGGAGCGGGCCACGGCGATATCGCCTTCGATGGCGTCGACCAGGCACTGCTGCACGGTGCCGATCTTGGCTTCCAGGCGTGCCGCGGAAATCCGCGCCTGCTTTTCCATGAAACGGGCCAGGCGCTCCTGCTTCACTTCCTCCGGTACCGCATCGGGCAGGTCGTTGGCGGTGGCGCCTTCCACCGGCGAATAGGCGAACGCACCGACGCGGTCCAGCTGCGCTTCGTCGAGGAACGACAGCAGCTCTTCGAACTCGGCCTCGGTCTCGCCCGGGAAGCCAACGATGAAGGTCGAACGCACGGTGATGTCCGGGGCGATACGGCGCCAGTTCTGTACGCGCTCCAGGGTCTTCTCGACCGCGCCGGGGCGCTTCATCAGGCGCAGGATGCGCGGGCTGGCGTGCTGGAACGGAATGTCCAGGTACGGCAGGATGCGGTTCTCGGCCATCAGCGGCACCACCTCGTCCACGTGCGGGTACGGGTAGACGTAGTGCATGCGCACCCACGCATCCAGCTCGGACAGGCCTTCGCACAGCGCCTTCAGGCGGGTCTGGTAGGCCTTGTTGCGCCACATCTTCTCGGCGTACTTCACGTCCACGCCATAGGCCGAGGTGTCCTGCGAAACCACCAGCAGCTCGCGCACGCCGCCCCGCACCAGGCGCTCGGCTTCGCGCAGCACCTCATCCACCGGGCGCGAGACCAGCTTGCCACGCATCGACGGGATGATGCAGAAGCTGCACTTGTGGTTGCAGCCCTCGGAAATCTTCAGGTAGGCGTAGTGGCGCGGGGTCAGCTTGATGCCGTAGTCGGGCACCAGGTCCACGAACGGATCGTGCTTGGGCGGCAGCGCTTCATGCACCGCTTCCATCACGCTCTGGTAGTCCTGCGGGCCGGACACCGCCAGCACGTTGGGGTACGCCTCGCGGATCTGCTCCGGGCGCTTGCCCAGGCAGCCGGTGACGATGACCTTGCCGTTCTGGTTCATCGCCTCGCCGATCGCGTCCAGCGATTCGGTCACTGCCGAATCGATGAAACCGCAGGTGTTGACCACCACCACGTCGGCCGAATCGTAGGACGGCACGATGTCGTAGCCTTCCGAGCGGAGCTGGGTAAGGATGCGTTCGGAATCGACAAGGGCCTTCGGGCAGCCAAGGCTGACGAAGCCGACTTTGGGGTTCAGCTGGGACATGGAATCGCGGGACTCTGGGGGCCTGGGCCCCTGCCGTCGTGGCAGGGGTTCCTGGGGGCCGGGGCCTGAAAGGGCGCCAGTATACCGGGGTTGGCGGCCGCGCTCTGAATGGCCAGCCGCCCGATCCCGCACAGCCGCTGACATCGCGCTAACCCACGCTGCACCGACAATGCCGTTCTGTTCCCCACAACGAGATGGAAACGATGGCCGAGTGGATCACCCTGGATACGCATCACGGCCCGGTACGGGCCTGGCAGGCCCTGCCGGAGGGCACCCCGCGTGGCGGGCTGGTGGTGGTGCAGGAAATTTTCGGCGCCAACCCGCACATCCGCGGCGTAGCGGAGCGCTTCGCGGCCGAAGGCTACGCGGTGCTGGCGCCGTCGTTCTTCGACCTGGTCGACGGTGCAGAAGCCGATCCGGATGCCCTGCCCTATGACGCCGAAGGCGTGAAGCAGGGCCTGGAACGGGTGACCGAACTGGGCATGGAGAAGGCGCTGGAGGTCGTGCGTGCAGCCGCCACCCGGCTGGCGCCCCAAGGCAAGGTCGGCACGGTGGGCTACTGCTGGGGCGGCACGGTGGCGATGCTGTCGGCCCTGCGCCTGGGCCTGCCCTCGGTCAGCTATTACGGTGCGCGCAATGTCCAGTTCCTGGATGAGACGCCCAAGGCCCCGGTGATCTTCCACTTCGGCGCCCAGGACAAGAGCATCCCGCCGGAGGCGGTCCAGGCCCATCGCGAGAAGCTGCCGCAGATGGCCACCTTCGTCTATCCGGCCGACCACGCCTTCAACCGGGAGGTCGGACATGCGTATGATCCAGACAGCGCCACCCTGGCGCTGCAACGCACCCTGGACTTCTTCTCGGAGCATCTTGGATGAGCGATTTCGAACTCGATTCACGCCTGGCCACCGATAGCGTGCTGGTGGCCGAAGGACCGTTGTCGCAAGTGCGGCTGATGAACGACGAACGATTCCCCTGGCTGGTGCTGGTACCGCGCTTGGCCGGGGTGACCGAGTGGATCGAGCTGGACGGCGAGCAGCAGGACAAGCTGCGCACCGAGCTCAACCGCGCCTGCAAGGCCCTGAAGGGCGCCGACGGGGTGGAGAAGATCAATATCGGTGCGCTGGGCAACATCGTGCGCCAGCTGCATTTCCATGTGATCGGCCGCCATGACGGCGACCCCGCGTGGCCGGGCCCGGTCTGGGGCAGCGGCCCCGCGCACCGCTACGAGCCGGGTGCGCTGGACCAGCATGTCGCCTACTGGAAGGAACGGCTAGGATATCCAGCCCAGTCCTGAGCGTTTGCCGACCCGATGCGATTCAACCTCGTTGCCGCCGTCCTGCTGATCCTGATCGGCCTGTTCATGCTCGCCAGCAACCTGGGCTGGACGCACCTGAACCTGTCCAAGCTGCTGCTGACCTGGTGGCCGGTGGCATTGGTGGGTGTCGGCATCGCGATGCTGTTCGGTCGCGGGAAATAAAGAAGGCGGCGCATTGCGCCGCCTTCCTTCATGTAGAGCCGAGCCATGCTCGGCTTCACAAATCGCCTGCAATCTTCAGGTCCGCGGCAGCGTCACGCCGGTCTGGCCCTGGTACTTGCCGCCACGATCGCGGTACGACGTCTCGCAGATGTCGTCGGCGGCCGCCTGGAAGAACAGCATCTGCGCTACGCCTTCATTGGCGTAGATGCGCGCCGGCAGCGGCGTGGTGTTGCTGAATTCCAGGGTCACGTGCCCTTCCCATTCCGGTTCCAGCGGGGTCACGTTGACGATGATGCCGCAGCGCGCGTAGGTGCTCTTGCCCAGGCACACCACCAGGGTGTCGCGCGGGATGCGGAAGTACTCCACGGTGCGCGCCAGCGCGAAGCTGTTGGGCGGGATGATGCATTCATCGCCGACGATATCGACGAAGCTGCCCGGATCGAAGTGCTTGGGATCGACGATGGTCGAGTTGATGTTGGTGAACACCTTGAACTCGCGCGAGCAGCGCACGTCGTAGCCGTAGCTGGAGGTGCCATAGCTGACGATGCGCTCGCCGTTGGCCTGCTTGACCTGCCCGGCCTCGAACGGCTCGATCATGCCGTGCTGCTCGGACATGCGGCGGATCCAACGGTCACTCTTGATGCTCATGCTTTGTCCTGGGGTACGAGGGGGCGCGAGGATTCTAGCAGGGGGCCGGGCGTCGCCGGCGGCCCCTGCCCGGGCACTTACAGCAGCGACGACAGGATCGGGATCGAGGCACGCGGACGCTTGCCAACCTCCTCGATCAGGCGCTGCGCGGCATGGCGGTAGGCCTGGGCCGGGACCGAATCCGGCTGGGCCACGGTGATCGGGGTACCGGAATCGCCCTGCTCGCGGATGCCGATCTGCAGCGGCAGCGAACCGAGCAACGGCACGCCGTACTGCGCGGCCATGCGCTCGCCGCCGCCCTCGCCGAACAGGTGCTCGACATGCCCGCAGCTGCTGCAGGTATGCACCGCCATGTTCTCGACGATGCCCAGCACCGGCACCTCGACCTTCTCGAACATCTTCAGCGCCTTCTTCGCGTCCAGCGTGGCGATGTCCTGTGGCGTGGTGACGATCACCGCACCGGCCAGCGGGATCTTCTGGGTCAGGGTCAGCTGGATGTCGCCGGTGCCCGGCGGCAGGTCGATCAGCAGGTAGTCCAGGTCGTCCCACAAGGTGTCGTTGAACAGCTGGGTCATCGCCGAGGTGGCCATCGGCCCACGCCAGATCATCGGCGTGTCCTCTTCGATCAGGTAGCCGATCGACATGGTGTCGACGCCGAACGCACGCAGCGGCTCGATGCTCTTGTTGTCCGGGCTTTCCGGACGGCCGGACAGGCCCAGCATTGCCGGCACGCTGGGGCCATAGATGTCGGCATCGAGCACGCCCACGCGCGCGCCGAGCTGCTGCAGCGCCACGGCCAGATTGACCGCGGTGGTCGACTTGCCGACGCCGCCCTTGCCCGAACCAACCGCGATCACATTGCGGATGCGGGCATGCGGCGTGAGTCCCTTCTGGACCTGGCTTGCATGGGGACGGCGGGGAGAACTGTTCACAACGAGCACCGGCGGGGTCAGGGGGAATAACCGAGCATCATACAAGCTGGACGTAACCTGACTGAAATTCAGGATTGCTACAGATTCGTGCACAGATTGTTAAGTTCATGTTACGTTCGACCCGCACTGTTTTGGGCTGCGGAGCTGGCATTTCCAGCCCGCGCGATGGCGCATGCGCAGTGCCGTTTTTGTTTTTGCTCTCCAATGGAACTACATGAACTACGTAAGCAACACCGCACGTCGCAACACGCTCGCCGTCGCCCTGATTTCCGCTCTGATGGCCGCCGCCCCGGCAATGGCCCAGGACAAGGCGACCAACCTGGACAAGATCACCGTCACCGGTTCGCTGATCCCGCAGACCCAGGTTGAAACCCAGACCCCGGTGATGTCCATCACCGCCGAAGACATCCAGACCCGCGGCTTCAGCAGTGTTGCTGAAGTGCTGCAGCAGTCGTCGCTGACCACTGGCGGCCTGCAGGGCGGCCAGACCTCGGGTTCGTTCACCCAGGGCGCCGAAGCCGCCGGCATGTTCGGCCTGAATCCGGGCTACACCAAGTACCTGATCAACGGCCGCCCGATGCTCTCGTATCCGGCGCTGTACAACGGCAGCGAAACCTTCAACAACATCAGCGGCATTCCGATCGACATCGTCGAGCGCATCGAAGTGCTGCCGGGCGGCCAGTCCTCGCTGTACGGCTCGGACGCGATCGCCGGTGTGGTCAACATCATCCTGAAGGAGCGCATGGACGGCGGCACCATGACCCTCCGTGGCGGCACCTACACCGAAGGCGGCGGCAGCAACATCCGCTTCAGCGCTGCCAAGGGCATCAACGCCTTCGACGACCGCTTCCATGCGCTGTTCAACGTGCAGATCGAGAACGGCAGCCCGATCTGGGGCTACCAGCGCGACATCACCCGCCAGAACAACCCGGTCGGCTACACCGCCCAGGTTCCGTCGAACGACTTCGCCGTCATCACCAACGCTGACAACAAGCTGCTGATGATGGACCCGAGCCGTTGCGCCAACGTCGCCGGGCTGTATGACGGCACCACCGTGGTCGGCCAGCGCGCGTCGGGCGAGTCCTGCGGTTCGGTGTACAGCGCCGGCTACAAGACCCTGAAGAACGGCAAGAACAGCGGCCAGTTCTACTCGTCGATGACCTTCGACGTGAACGACAACTTCCAGCTGTTCGCCGACGTGCTGTACAGCAAGGAAAAGACCGAGTTCACCTCCGGCTCGAGCGCCCTGTGGTGGGGCACCAAGTCGGTCATGGGCGGCTTCTACGACCAGGGCCTGGGCAAGGTCGTGAACCTGCAGCGCGCCTTCGCGCCGGAAGAAATCGGCCCGGGCCACTACAACAACATCATGAACTCCGACGAAAGCCGTGCCTACCAGGTCACCCTGGGCGGCAAGGGCATGGTCGGCGACTGGGACTACAGCGCCAGCTTCACCCGTGGCGAGTACCGCCTGGACCAGAACCGCTTCGTGCGCTGGAAGGACAAGATCGAAGACTTCTTCGGCCAGACCGTGCTGGGCCCGCGCCTGGGCACCTCGGCTGGCGGCTTCGGCATCTACAACCCGGACTATGCGGCCTTCTACTCGCCGATCACCCCGGACCAGTTCGCCAGCTTCACCGGCTACGGTACCCACCGCAGCAAGACCTGGCAGAACCTGGGTCGCGTGCAGGTGACCAACGGCTCGCTGTTCAGCCTGCCGGGCGGTGATGCCGGCCTGGCCGTCGTGCTGGAAGGTGGCAGCGAAGGTTGGGATTACTCGCCGGACCAGGCGTTCGTTGATGGCAATGTGTGGGGCACCACCGCCGTCGCCGGCGCCGGCCACCGCAGCAACTACGCGGTCACCAGCGAACTGCGCATGCCGCTGCACGACACCCTGACCGTCAGCGCCTCGGGCCGCTATGACGCCTTCAAGATCGCCGACAAGACCGTCGACAAGGCCACCTACAGCATCGGCCTGGAATTCCGTCCGATCGAGAGCCTGCTGCTGCGCGGCAAGTACGGTACCGCCTTCCGCGCACCGACCCTGTCCGATGCCTTCCAGGGCATGAGCGGTTCGTACTCGTCCGGCCAGAACGACTACTACCGCTGCAGCCAGATGGGTTACGGCCTGCGTGATGAGGCCTGCTCGTTCTACAAGAACACCTCGGTGTACAGCGAAAAGTCCGGCAACCCGGACCTGAAGCCGATCACCGCCGATGTCTGGAGCGCAGGTGTGGTGTGGGCCCCGGTCAGCAACTTCTCGCTGTCGGCCGACTACTACAACTGGAAGATCAAGAACGAGGTCAAGACCCTGAGCTCGGACCAGCTGCTGCTGGCCGAGTACCAGTGCCACAACGGCCTGCCGAACAACACCTCGGCCAGCTGCGGTGACGTGACCAACTGGATATCCCGCGACGCCGGTGGCAACCTGACCCGCGTATACACGCCGAAGCTCAACGTTGCCAGCCAGAACCTGGAAGCGGTGACCGTGGCGGCCAAGTACCAGCAGGATATCGGCCGCTTCGGCTCGCTGATGTTCTCCGGCAACTACACCAACATGCTGAAGCGTGAAGTGCAGCCGATGCCGGGCGCCGCCAAGCTCGACCTGCTGAGCGACCCGTACAACATGTGGTACTACGACAACTTCGCCAAGGTCCGCGGCGATCTGTCGGTGGCCTGGAACATCGCCAAGTTCACCACCACCGTGTACGCCAACTACGTCGGCAGCACCCCGAACTACCTGGCCTACACCGGCCGCAGCTACGGCTACGTCCACTCCTCCGGCGCCAAGGCCGGCAAGTGGGGTTCGTACACCACGTACAACCTGAGCATGAACTACCAGGCACAGGAAGATCTGGTCCTGTCGCTGATGGTCAACAACGTGTTCAACAAGCTGCCGGAAGGTCAGCGCTACAACTACCCGGGCAACGAATCGACCCCGTTCAACGACGGCTTCTACAGCGTCTACGGCCGCCAGATCTCGGCCCAGGTCAAGTACAACTTCTGATCCCGTCGTTTTCCGGACTCCGTGTCTGGACCAGGCCCCGCTTCGGCGGGGCCTTTTTTTTGGCCAGTCAACCTGTCTCGCTGCGCAAAGGCACCCCATTCCGCCCATTCATCTTCAACTCATAAAGACTGAACATGCACATCACGAATGAGACCAAGCTACCGAATTCATTGCACTTTCAAGTCCAACGAATGCATATTTCGAGACATAGAGTAACGCGAACCTCCATTTTTCGTTAAGCCCGTGTTAGGTTCGATGAACCACAGGCCTACACATGAACGCCGCTGTAACGCCTGAATGGAATCAGCATGCTTCAGTCAACAAGGGGATCCACTACGATGACCAAGACCCGTACACCCGGCCGCCACCCGCTGACCAGCGCTCTGCTCGTCGGCCTGCTTGCAGCGAGCTCGGCACCTGCCTTCGCGCAGGAAACCAATTCCAACCCGGTCGATCTTGACCGGGTCAGCGTGACCGGCTCGCGCATCGCGCGTACGGGCTTCGTGACATCCTCGCCGGTTACCGCCATCACCGCCGAAGAAATCCGCCAGACCGGCGCGCTGACCATCAGCGACCTGATGAACAAGATGCCGCAGCTGGCACCTTCGTTCACCCTCGGCAACTCCACTCGCTACATCGGTACCGCCGGCCTGGGCCTGATGGACCTGCGCGGCATGGGCTACGACCGTACCCTGGTGCTGGTCAACGGCCGTCGCCATGTCGGTGCCAATCCCGGCAGCACCGCGGTCGACGTCAACACCATCCCGGTGGAGTGGATCGAGCGCGTTGAAGTCATCACCGGCGGCGCATCGGCCATCTATGGCGCCGACGCCGTGGCCGGCGTGGTCAACTTCATCATGAAGAAGAACTACGAGGGCTTCGAGGCCCGCGCGCAGAAGGGTATTGCGGGCGAAGGCGGCTTCAATCGCGGCTTCGTGTCGGCTACCGCGGGCACCAATTTCGCCGACGGCCGAGGCAATGTCGCCGTGGCGGTCGAGTACAGCCAGCAGGATCGTTTCGGCCGTGGCGACCGTTCGATCGGTAAACGCTACGACGTGACCGTGCCCAATCCGAATTTCGATCGCACCAAGCCGCCGAGCGAGAGCAACCCGCAGACCGTCCTGGCCCGCCCGGGCGGCAACTACTCCACCTCCTACGGCGGTTCGTTCCAAGCCGGTGGCACGTTCGATTTCACCAAGCCCAACACCTACCAGTACCGCTATCACTTCAATCCGGATGGCAGCTTCAGCCGCAACCGTTTCGATGGGCCAGTGGTCAGCCCTTCCTCGTGCGTCAACTGTGACTTCACCGATCTGAACGCTGTTGCCGACCTGCAGCCGAAGTTCGACCGCCTGAGCGTCAACACCGTCGCCCACTTCGACCTGAACGACAAGCACCGCCTGTTCTTCGAAGGCAAGTACACCAAGACGGAATCGACCTTCTTCGGCCAGCCCGCTTTCGACAACACCATCCGCATCCGTCGCGACAATGCTTTCATCAGCCCTGAGCTGGGCGCCCTGATGGATGCCAACGGTCTGACCCAGCTGCAGATCGCCCGATTCAATGTCGACGCGGGCCGCCGCGGCGAGGAAGTCAAGCGCGAGACCAAGCGCTTCGTCTTCGGCGTGGAAGGCATGTTCGGTGACAACTGGAGCTACGAGGCCTCTGGCAACTATGGCGAGACCGAGATCAACCGCGTCAACGTTAACAACCGCATCAACGAGCGCTGGCAGGCCGGTCTGGACGCAGTCCGCGATTCCAGCGGCAAGATCGTCTGCCGTGTCGACCGCGATGCCAATGCCACCAACGCCAATGCCGGTGGCCGCGCTTACAACCGCGACCTGATCGGTTCGGGCTGCATTCCCTTCAGCATCTTCGGTGATGGCGCTGTGCCGCAGAATGCGGCCGACTGGTTCAATACCCGTTCGCACTACTTCGGCAAACTGCAGCAGACCGTGTTCAGCGCGTCGGTGAGCAACAACGCGCTGTTCTCGCTGCCGGCCGGTGATGTCGGCATTGCGGCCGGCGCCGAGTACCGCAAGGAGAAGAGCCAGGAGCGTACCGATCCGCTGGCAGCCTCCGGTGCCACCTTCCTCAACGCCATCAACGGCGGTGGCGGTTCGTACAACGTCAAGGAAGTGTTCGCCGAAACCAACATCCCGCTGCTGGCCGACATCCCGGGCATCCGCCGCCTGTCGCTGGATCTGGCTGGCCGCTATTCGGACTACAACACCATCGGTTCGACCAAGACCTGGAACGTCGGCCTGGACTGGGAAGTGATCCCGTCACTGCGCGTTCGCGGTACGTTGGCCAAGGCCATCCGCGCACCCAACATCGGCGAACTGTATGACGAGCAGTCGCAGAACTTCGCGACCATCGCCGACCCCTGCAACACCAACGCCACCAATTCGAACCGTCCGGGCACCGCTGGCGATCCGGCCCTGCGCGCCGCCAACTGCGCGGCTCTGGGCATTCCGGCAAACTGGGTTGACTCGTACAGCGCCAACCGTCCAGGCGTCAGCGGCGGCAATCCGAACCTGAAGCCGGAGCGCGCCGAGTCCACCTCGATTGGTTTCGTCTGGCAGCCGGAGTTCTTCGAAGGCTTCGGCATGTCGGTCGACTACTGGCGTATCACCCTGAAGGACGCTATCGGTGCGGTCAACGCCCAAACCCTGGCAACCCGCTGTGTCGATTCGCCGGGGGGCATCAACAACGCCTTCTGCGGCAACATCAAGCGCGCGCCGGTGGGCGGTGCGGTCGGTGCGAACGGTGCTGAGTTCCCGGCATACAGCATCTACGACTGGACTGCGATCGCAGAGAACCTGGCCAAGAGCCGTCGTACCGGCATCGACCTGGAAATGAACTACGACTTCGGCATGTTTGGTGGCCACACCAACCTGCGCCTGGTCGGCACCCGCCTGCTGGAATCGCGTGAGTGGGAGTTCCAGGACTTCCCGAACGAATACAAGGAACGTTCGAACTACGTGACCAACCCGCGCTGGCGTGGCCAGTTCACCGCCAAGTACACGCTGGGCAACTTCCGCGCCAGCTGGGACATGGTGTACATCCACCGCAACCTGCGCGTGTTCCCGGAGAGCTACAACAGCAATCCGGGTTCGCAGAGCCCGATCTGGAACCCGTCGTTCACCTATCACAACATGCAGGTCGGCTACAAAATGGCTGACTCCGGCGTAGAGGTGTACCTGGGCGTGGACAACGTGTTCGACAAGGATCCGCCGGTCAACTACTTCGGCGCGGACCTGGGCTCGGCGTACTACGACAACGTCGGCCGCTTCATGTACATGGGCGTCAACTACAAGTTCTGATCCATCCACACTTGCAGCACCCCGACAGACCCGGCTTTTGCCGGGTCTGTCTTTTCCGGGCCACGAAACGGCCCCCTTGCGCCCGGCCATGACCTTCGACACCCTTGCAGGGCAGGCCGGCGGCGTATCGTTCGGCCCACGGCCGTCCCCGCGGCCCTTCCCTGACTCACTCGGCCTGGAGGCCATCAAAGTGACCCGTACTCCCAAGATCGTGCTGCTGACCCTGGCCGTTTCGGCCGCGCTGGTCGGCTGCGGCAAGAACGAAACCCCGGCCAAGGACGCCACCGCCTCCACGCCGGCTGCCGCCGAAGCCACCAATTACACGCTGGACGAAAGCAAGCTGCCGGCCTACAACGCCTTCCAGCCCAGCGATCTGGATAACAGCAAGGACGCCTGCGGCGCCTTCGGCGACTACGTGAACAGCAAGTGGCTGGCCGCCAATGAAATTCCGGGCGACCGCACCAGCTGGGGCGCATTCACCATCCTCGACGAGCGTTCGGTGGCCGTGCAGCACCAGCTGGCTGAACAGGTCGCGCAGGTCAAGAACCCGAACCACATCGAGAAGATCGTCGGCGACCTGTGGGCCACCGGCATGGACGAGGCCAAGATCAATGCCCAGGGCATCGAGCCGCTGAAGGCCGACCTGACGGCGATCGACGGTCTGCAGGACAAGGCGGCCATCGCCGACTACCTGCGCAGCAGCGCGGCCAAGGGTGACAACGTCCTGTTTGGCTTCGGCGCCGAAGCCGACTTCAAGAACTCGGCCGTCAACCTGGCCTACGCCAGCCAGGGCGGCCTCGGCCTGCCGGACAGCACCTACTACACCGATGCCAAGAACGCCGACAAGCTGAAGGCCTACCAGGCGCACGTCGCCAAGGTGCTGGAGCTGTCCGGCGTCGCCGCTGCCGACGCTGCCAAGCAGGCCGAGGACGTGGTCAAGTTCGAGACCCGCCTGGCCAAGGCCTCCAAGTCGCGCGTCGAGCTGTCGCGCAACGTCGAGCTGTACTACAACCCGGTCACCCTGGCCGACGCCGACAAGCTGACCCCGAACTTCAGCTGGACCGAGTTCTTCAAGTCGCAGGGCGTGGCCGCACCGGAGAAGTTCTCGCTGGCCATGCCGGCCTTCCATGAGGAAGTGAGCAAGGCACTGGGCGACACCGATCCGTCGGTGTGGCGTGCCTACCTGCGCTTCCACACCGTGGACAGCGCCTCGCCGTACCTGGCCGACGCCTTCGTGCAGGAGAACTACGAGTTCTACGGCAAGACCCTCAACGGCCAGAAGGAACAGAAGCCGCGCTGGAAGCGCGTGCTGGGCACCATCGAGAACGATGCCGGCGAAGCCTTCGGCCAGCTGTACGTGAAGGTTGCCTTCTCGCCGGAAGCCAAGGCGAAGATGGAAGAGCTGGTGAAGAACCTGGCCGCCTCGCTGAAGGAACGCATCCAGGGCCTGAGCTGGATGAGCGATGAAACCAAGGCCAAGGCCATCGCCAAGTGGGAAACCTTCACCCCGAAGATCGGTTACCCGGACAAGTGGCGTGACTGGGCGGGCCTGCAGACCCAGCGCGACAGCTACCTGGGCAATGTGCGCGCTGCCAGCGAGTTCAACTACAAGTTCAACCTGTCCAAGATCGGCAAGCCGGTGGACAAGACCGAGTGGGGCATGACCCCGCAGACGGTCAACGCCTACTACAACCCGCTGCAGAACGAGATCGTGTTCCCGGCCGCCATCCTGCAGCCGCCGTTCTTTGACCCGAAGGCCGATGACGCGCTGAACTACGGCGGCATCGGTGCGGTGATCGGCCACGAGATGACCCACGGTTACGACGACCAGGGCGCACGCTTCGGGCCGACCGGCAACATGGAAGACTGGTGGACCGCCGCTGACAAGAAGAACTTCGAAGGCCTGACCGGCAAGCTGGTCAAGCAGTTCGACCAGTACAAGGTCGACGGCCAGGCCGTGAACGGCCACCTGACCCTGGGCGAGAACATCGCCGACCTGGGTGGCCTGGCTACCGCCTACGACGCGCTGCAGAAGGCCTCCGCCGGCAAGGAAGATGCAAAGGTCGATGGCTTCACCCGTGACCAGCGCTTCTTCTTCAACTGGGCTACCGTGTGGCGCACCAAGTACACCCCGGAAAACGCCAAGGTCCGCCTCGCGACCGACCCGCACGCGCCGGCGCAGTTCCGCGCCATGGGTGCGCCGTCGAACCTGCCGACCTTCGCCGCGGCATTCCAGTGCAAGGCCGGTTCGCCGATGGCCCGCACTGGCGAGCAGCAGGTGGTGATCTGGTAAGCCACGGCTGACGCCAAGGCAGACCTGCAGAGGCCCGGGAATTCCCGGGCCTTTGTTTTTCTGGGGTGTCTTTCATCCACGCATGGCGTGGATCTACTGATCCCGGCGCTCCCCGGTAGCTGCCGACCTTGGTCGGCGAATGCACCGCGACGCGTGCATGCCGCGTCGATGCCCGGCTTGCTATAGTGCGCGCGCCCTCAATCCATCACGGATTCGTTCCACATGCCCAACTTCCGTCCGCTTGCCATCGCCCTGGGCATCAGCCTGGCGACCCTGGTCCCGACCCACGACGCGTTCGCTGCCAAGAAAAAGGCTGCGCGTGCCCCGGCTGTCAGTGCCCAGTGCAGCGACTTCTATGACGCCACCAATGCAGGCTGGCTGAAGGCCAACCCGGTGCCGC
This sequence comes from Stenotrophomonas sp. AS012628, assembly GCF_010608305.1. Taxonomy (NCBI): domain Bacteria; kingdom Pseudomonadati; phylum Pseudomonadota; class Gammaproteobacteria; order Lysobacterales; family Lysobacteraceae; genus Stenotrophomonas; species Stenotrophomonas sp. AS012628. The sequence continues at coordinate 42,687 of NZ_VMBJ01000030.1, forward strand.
AGACCGGCGCCACCACCGCGCTGGGCCAGCTTGTCGACCGCAGCCGCCAGCAGCAGCGTGAACTGCTCGACGCCGCGATGAAGGCGCCGCAGGGCAACGTGCAGAAACTGCTGGGTGACTTCTGGGCCAGCGGCCTGGACGAAGCCGCCGTGGAAGCAGACGGCTCCAACCCGATCGCCCCGCTGCTGACCCGCATCAATGCCATCAAGAAGGCCAAGGATGTGCCGGCCTCGATCGCCGCACTGCACCAGGTCGGCATCCCGGTGGCATTCAACTTCGGCCCGGACGTGGACCTGAAGGCGCTGGACCGCCACATCGGCTACTTCATGCAGGGCGGCATGGGCCTGCCGGACCCGGCGTTCTATACCCGCAGCGACGCCGACACCGTGGCGCTGATGGGCCGCTACCGCAACTACGTCAAGCAGATCCTGGCGCTGACCGGCACCCCGGCTGCCAAGCTGGATGCCGAGTCGCAGGCGGTGATCGCGCTGGAAACCGAGCTGGCACGCAATGCGCAGTCGCTGGCAGGCATCAACAACCCGTTCAACAACTACGCGCCGATCTCCACCAAGGAGCTCAACAGCCGCTACCGCAACCTGCAGCTGGATGCCTTCCTGAAGGCACAGGGCGTGGATGACGACCTGGTCTCGCTGGCCGACCCGGGCCTGTTCAAGCAGCTCGACGGCATGGTCACCAAGCTCAAGCCGGACCAGTGGAAGGCCTACCTGCGCTGGCGCGTGGGCGACTCGATGGCACCGTACCTGTCCAAGGCCTATCGCGACGCCGAGTTCGAATTCCGCGGCCGCGTGCTGCGTGGCGAAACCCTGCCGCCGCAGCGCTGGGAAGATGTGCTGGAGGCGATCAACGTGGCCGCCGGCCCGATGGTCGGTCGCGAGTACGCTGCCCGTTACCTGTCCGCCGAAGATCGCCGCCAGGCGGCGTGGATCGTCGACAAGGTGCGCGAAGTGCAGATCGAGGCGGTCAAGAACAGCAGCTGGATGAGCGCCGAAGCCAAGACCGAAGCGCAGGCCAAGCTGGCCGCGCTGAAGATCGAGATCGGCACCCCGCTGCGCGACCTCGACTACAGCGTGCAGCCGATGGGCCGCGGCTCGTTCGGCGGCAACATGCTGATTGCTTCGACCTGGCGCCATCGCGAAGAAATGAAGCGCATCGGCAAGGGCAACGCCGACCGTCGCTGGGACGTGCTGCCGCAGCAGCCGTCGCTGGCCTACGACCTGGCGCAGAACCGCCTGATCGTCACCGCCGCGATCCTGCAGGGCCCAGTGTTCAACGCCAAGGCCGATGCTGCCGACAAGTTCGGCAGCTTCGGTGGCCTGGTCGGCCATGAGCTGACCCGCGCGATCGATGCCAAGGGCGCGCTGGTCGACGCCAAGGGCGAGCTGCGCAGCTGGTGGACCCCGGCCGACAAGACCGCCTGGACCCTGCTCGGCAGCCGCGTGGCCGCGCAGTACAGCGCCTACGACTTCCCGGGCGTGAAGGGTGCCAAGGTCAACGGCACGCTCACCCAGGAAGAGAACCTGGCCGACATCGCTGGCCTGGAACTGGCCTGGGCGGCGTATGTCGCGCAGGAGCCGAAGGCCAAGCAGGCCCAGCAGCAGGGCTTCTTCCGCGCCTGGTCTGCGCTGTGGGCGCAGCAGTTGGCGCCGAACGAGGCCGTGCGCCGCCTGACCGCCGACATCCGTGCACCGGGCCTGTGGCGCAGCAACGGCACGCTGGCCAACCTGCCGGCCTTCGGTGCTACTTTCAGCTGCAAGGCCGGCCAGCCGATGCAGCGCAGCGAAGCCGAGCAGATCAAGGTCTGGCGCTGAGCTAACTGCTGCAACTGGTAATGCAGAGGGCGCCTTCGGGCGCCCTTTTTTCGCTTGGCGACCCAAAAAAGGGACCCCGGCATGGCCGGGGTCCAGGTCGTTTTCTGGAGAGATCGATCAGGTGCTGCAATCAGAAGTCGTAGGACGCACTGACTCGAACCGAACGAGGCGCGCTGAAGTAGGTACCCATGCCGTAGGTGTTGGACACCGTGTAGGGGCCACCTTCATAGACCGCGTCAGACTGCACGGCGCGACGCTGGTTCAGCACATTGAAAACATCCAGGCTGAAAGCCAGCTTGTGATCGGCAAACGAAGGGCGATACATCACGCCCAGATCCAGGCGGGTCGTCCAGGGCTGCCGGCCGGCGTCACCCGGACGCGACGGCTTGCCACCGCAATAGTGATAGGCCGCGTCGTAGCCCAGCGGATCACTCTCATCGGTGCCGTAGTAGCCCAGGCAGCTCTTCGGCGCCCCCGACATGATCCGCAGGGTGGCCGACGCCGACCACTCGTCGTTGAACATATAGGCGCCATAGCCCTTCAGCTGGTGACGGCGGTCGTTCGCCAGATAGCCACCGGCGTATTCCATCAGTGCCGCGGCATCCCAGTCCTGGGTCTTGGAGACGTCATCCTGGCCGATATCCGACTTCACCTGGCCTTCGGTATTGCCGAAGCTGCGCGACCAGGTGTAATCCAGACGTCCGTACCACTTGTCGCTCAGCGGGTGCTCGATGAACAGATCGACGGCGATGTAGTCACGCTTGGCCTTCTTGTTGCCGTAACCCCAGTCGGCGGAGCTCATCTGCACCGGCGTGTAACCCGAGCCATCCGCGTGTCGGATCATGAAGGTGTTGGTCTTGCCCGGATTGAAGATCACACAGCCCGGGACATCGAGATTGCTGTCGTCGACGCCCATCGCGGCAAGCTTGTCGTGGATGCGATCGGAGTCACAGGTATCGTCGATGGCCGTCTGCAGGCGACGATAGGTGAACTTGGCACCGGAGCTCCAGCGCTCGCCCAGCGTCTTCTCGAAGCCAAGGATCAGCTCGTCCTGGTACTGCGACTTCAGGTCGGTCGGCGCAATCGACAACGGATCAGGGGTCTGGCCATATTCATTGTTGGCTGACACCGGGCCCGGGCCCAGAGCGGTCAACCCGGTCGGGTTGCCGTTGGCATCAATTCCGCTATAGGTGAAGTACTCGCGGGTGAACGTCGAGGCGGAAGCGCCACGAATGGCAACGCTGTTGGGCAACGCCAGGTAGTAGCGGCCCAGGTTGGCGAACACCTTCAGCGACGAATCGCCAAACACATCCCAGCTCGCGCCCAGACGCGGCGCCCACTGGTCACCGCTGTCGACGTAAGGCTTGGCCGCACTGTTGTAGTTGGTGAACTTGTCATTGCGGATGCCGAGGGTCACCAACCAGTTCGGCGTGACCTGCCAACGGTCCTCCAGATAGTAGGCCTTCTGCTTGACCGACATGCTGGTGGTCGTGGAGAAGATGTACTTCTGCACGAAGTAGCCATTGCCGCCCGGCGGGGTGATATCAAAGCCCGGATTCGGCGACGAGGCCGGATCAACACGACCATAGATCCAGGCATATCCCGGCCCGGTCATCGCCTGACCTTCGTTATGCCCCTGGAAGTACATGTTATCGATGCCACCGGTCAGCTCGTGGTTGCCGATGCGGTACTGCAGGTCTACACGCAGGCCTCGGGTCTTGCTGCCCGCATCAGACGACTTGGTATAGAGCGCCGACTGGTCGTTGCGGATGGGGCGACCACCGGTAATGGACGGATCCTGATTGCCCGGGCTGCTGAGATAGGGGTTGGCCGTATCCAGCGGATTCGACTCCAGATTGCTCTCCTTGCTGCGACCCCAAACCGCACTCAGGGTCAGGTCATCGTTCAGGTAGCCGGTGTACTTGAAGATGTCAAAGTCGTCCTTGAGCTTCGTGGTGTTCGGGAACGTGCCGGTGCGATCACCTTCGGCCAGGTCCTCGTAGTCGAACGATCGGTAGTAGCCACCGTTGCGATCGGTGTTCTGCACGCGGGTGTATTCCAGCGTGTTGCTATCGTTGATGTTCCAGTCGATCTTTCCATAGAACTTCGGCGCATCAATGGTGTAGTGGTTGCGCACCTGCTGCGTTGCTGCAGAGCTGTTCGTGGACACACCTTCGGTGCGGTCCTTTTCCGCAGCCAGGTGAATGAACAGACGATCCTCGATCAGCGGGCCACTGGCATAGCCACTGTAGGTGGTACGCGTGGCGACATCGTCCTTGCGGTAGCGATAGAGCGAACCAGGCAACGAGTCATCGGTGTAGCTGTATCCATCTGGCAGCTGGCGATTGGGATAGATGACAGTGGCCGCAGAAGCCGACAGCGAGTCCGGAGCCCAGGTGGCCTGCACGCCGAAATGCCATTCATTGGTGCCGCGCTTGCCGAGCTGGTTGATCACGCCGCCGGTGGAGCGCCCGTATCCCGCTCCGTAACCGCCCATGAACGTTTCCTGCTGGTCGATCGACCCGTATGGCAGGCTGATACCACCCAGATTGCTGAGCGGATTGTTGGCCAGAAAGCCGTTCAGATAGTAGGCATTCTCAGTGACACTGGAGCCGCCGAAGGACAGCACCGAACGCGAGCCATTGCTGAACGCGCCACTGCCCGAGACAACACCTGGCGCCAGCAATGCGATGGCTTCGGCACTGCGCCCCAAAGGCAACACGTCCAGCTGCTCGGATGTGATGACCGACTTGGATACTGTGTTGGTGACATCGATCTTCGGCACATTCGCTGCAACGACGTTCACTGCCTCCAGTGTGGTGGCGGCGCTGGCGCCACCGGCAAACGACACCTCGGTGCCAACGCCAACCTTCAAGAGCACATTCTCGCGCTGCTCGACAGTCTGGCCGTCACGCTGCTGGATGATGGTGTACTTGCCCACCGGCAGCGAGCCGAGGTTGTAGCGGCCATTGCTGTCGACGGTCGCCGAGCGCTTCAGGCCCGTGTCGCTCTGAACCACGATGGTCGTACCGGCGGGCGCGCTGCCGTACAACGAACCGGTCGTGCTCTGAGCGGCGGCGGCGCCAATGAAAGAAGTCAGGACGACCGCCAAGGCGGTGCGCTTCAGCCTTGCGACGTGCTTGCTGCTGGTCATGAAGTTTCCTTGATTCGGTGAAGATCAGGCTGCGATTGCAGAATTGCTGCATGGAAGCGACAGTTCCTTGCAGCTGAACCAAATATTAATTTCATCAATTCTTAATTTGCAATGGCAGCTGAACAAAAACAACCAACTGAAATTAAAGGAAAAATTTCGACACAAACATGAATCTCATTCATGTTTTATTTAACAATCAGAGACTTGCAGCCGCTTTCGGCCGGCTCCCCCACCCTGTCTCCGTTGGCCGTGATACAGATCCCGGGTTAACAACGGCCGTGCTATCGCTGTGGCTTCGTCCAACGTGGAGCCCCGACATGGCACACAAGAACACGATCTGTGTCTGGTACGACAATGGCGCGCTCGAGGCCGCCACCTTCTATGCCAACCTCCTGCCCGACAGCGCGGTCACCGCCGTGCATCACGCACCCGGCGACTACCCCGACGGCAAGGAAGGCAACGTTCTGACCGTCGAATTCACGGTCTGCGGCATCCCCTGCGTCGGCCTCAACGGCGGCACCGCGTTCAAGCACAACGAAGCCTTCTCCTTCCAGATCCAGACCGAGGACCAGGCCGAGACCGACCGCCTGTGGAACGCGATCGTGGGCAATGGCGGCCAGGAGAGCCAATGCGGCTGGTGCAAGGACCGCTGGGGCATCTCCTGGCAGATCAGCCCGCGCATGTTGATCGAAGCGGTGACCAGCAAGGACAAGGCACTGGCCAAGCGCGCCTTCAACGCGATGATGCCGATGAAGAAGATCGACATCGCCACCATCGAAGCAGCGATCAAAAAAGGGGACGGAGGGGATTAAGTCGTTTTTCCCCATTGCCGGTGACCCCATGCGAATTGCGACTTGATCCCCTCCGTCCCCTTTTTCCGAGGTGCTGATGTCCTGGGATTCGATCATCATCGGTGGCGGCCACAACGGCCTGGTCTGCGCGGCCTATCTGGCACGCGCTGGCAAGAAGGTGCTGGTGCTGGAACGTCGTGGCGTTCTCGGCGGCGCCGCGGTCACCGAGGAGTTCCATCCCGGCTTCCGCAACTCGGTGGCGTCGTACACGGTGTCATTGCTGCAGCCGAAGGTGATCGACGACCTGCAGCTGCATGCGCATGGGCTGCGCATCGTCGCGCGCCCCGTCAACAACTTCCTGCCATTGCCGGACGGCCGCCACCTGTTGTCGGCGCCCGGCCGCACCCAAGCCGAGGTGGCGAAGTTTTCCGAGCGGGATGCACAGCACCTACCCGCATACGAAGCACGCCTGGAGATCTTCGCCGATGTGCTGCGCGCGTGGGCCCTGCGTGCACCGCCGGACGTCGGCGTTGCAGGCGGCTGGCGTGCCCTGCCCGCGCTGTGGCAGATGGGCCGTCTCGGCCGCGAACTGGCAACGCTGGATGCTTCGCTTCGCCAGGAGCTGCTGGACCTGTTCACGCTGTCGGCGGCGGAGTACCTGGACCGCTGGTTCGAGAGCGAGCCGATCAAGGCGCTGTTCGGCTTCGATGGCATCGTCGGCAACTACGCCAGTCCGTACACGCCGGGCAGTGCCTACGTGTTGCTGCATCACGTGTTCGGCCAGTGCAATGGCGTGAAAGGTGCGTGGGGCCATGCGATCGGTGGCATGGGCGCGATCAGCCAGGCCATCGCCGCCGCTGCACGCGAGGCCGGTGCGGAACTGCGCGTGGATGCCGGCGTGCAACGGGTAGTGACCGAACAGGGCCGCGCCGTGGGGGTGGAACTGGCCAACGGCGAAACCCTGCGAGCACGCGCGGTGGTCGCCAACGTCAATCCGAAGTTGCTGTACGAACAGCTGCTGGAGCCGGCGCAGGTACCGGCTGCCACACGCGAGCGCATGGCGCAGTGGCGCTGTAGCTCGGGTACCTTCCGGATGAACGTGGCGCTGTCGCGGCTGCCGGACTTCCGCGCCCTGCCCGGCCCCGGCCCGCACCTGAGCGCGGGCATCATCATGGCGCCCAGCCTGGACTACATGGATCGCGCGTGGCTGGATGCGCGGCGCGACGGCTGGTCGCGCGAACCGATCGTGGAGATGCTGATTCCCAGCACACTGGATGACTCACTGGCGCCAGCGGGGCAGCACGTCGCCAGCCTGTTCTGCCAGCACGTGGCGCCGGTGCTGCCCGACGGGCGTCACTGGGATGATCGTCGTGAAGCAGTGGCCGATCTGATGATCGCCACCGTTGAGCGGTATGCACCGGGTTTCGCTGACAGCGTGCTGGGCCGCCAGGTCCTGTCACCGCTGGATCTGGAGCGCACGTTCGGGCTGATCGGGGGCGACATCTTCCACGGTGCGCTCAGTGCCAACCAGTTGTTCTCGGCACGGCCGATGGTTGGCCAGGCCGGCTATCGCGGTGCCCTGCCCGGGTTGTATCTATGCGGGTCGGGTACCCATCCCGGTGGTGGCGTCACCGGTGCGCCGGGGCACAACGCCGCTCAGGTGGTGTTGCAGGATCTCTGAAGGCGTGCCGACCAACGGTCGGCACCTACCGCGTCAAATGATCCTGGCCAAGGTGTGCCAATCAAGGTTGGCACCTACAGCGTCAAATGACCCTTCAGATCATTTGACGCTGCGCAGATGGTTCGGGCGCTTCGGCGGGCCGGGCGGGCGACGCTTGTTGAATGGCGGCTGCCCGCGCCAGTAGCGGATCAGCAGCCAACCGAACAGCATGCCGCCCAGATGCGCGAAGTGGGCCACGCCCGGCTGCCAACCGGTCATGCCCAGCACCAGCTCACCCACACCGAACAGGATCACGAAGGTCCGTGCCTTCATCGGGATCGGCGGGAACAGCAGCATCACCCGCTGGTTCGGGAACAACATGCCGTAGGCCAGCAGCAGGCCGAACACGCCGCCGGAGGCGCCCAGCACCGTGGCCGGATTCTCCAGCAGGGTACCCACCAGCAGCTGGCAGACACCGGCGCCAGCCACGCACACCAGGTAGTACAGCAGGAAGCGCTTTTCGCCCCAGGTCTGCTCCAGCGGCGCGCCGAACATGAAGACCGCCAGCATGTTGAAGAACAGGTGGCCGAAGCTGCCATGCAGGAAGCCATAGGTCAGCAGCTGCCACGGCTGGAAGTTGCCACCCGGCGAGAACGCATCGAAGCCCTGCTGCAGTGGTTGCAGCATGAACGGCTCGAAGGTCTGCATGCCGAGCAGGAACGGCTGCTGCAGCAGGAACAGGATCGCGTTGGCGATCAGCAGGGCCTTGGTGACGGTAGGCAGTCGCGGGAACATGGGAGCACCGGCATGGAACGGCCTCCATCATAGCCGCAGCACCGTGTGTTGTTGGCGACCGGCAGGCGCAGCCTGTTCAGTCGCCAGCGGTGCTCAGCCCGGGCCCCACACGGCGGCATCCAGCGCCGCGGCCGGATCGGTGGCCGGCATCCGCACCCGGCCGTTCTCCACCACCACACCTTCGGCACGCAGCCGTTGTGACTGCTCGCGCCAACCAGCCGACCCTTCTTCCATGGCAATACGCCCGTCCGAACGCAGCACGCGATGCCAGGGCAGGTCGGGATCGTCGTTCTGGCCGAGGATGCGCGCGGTCAAGCGCGCACGCCCCGGCAGGCCGGCACGCATCGCCACTTGGCCATAGCCCATCACCTGCCCCGCCGGGATCGCGCGGATCACCGCCAGGATGCGCGCCCGCGCCTGCTCCGGCGTCAGCGCCGCAGGCGGGTCACCAGTAGTACGCCGATCAGCACCAGCACGGTGCCGGCGATCTGTGCCGGCCCCATCGGTTCGTCGAGCAGCCATAGGCTCATCACGATGGTGGAAACAGGGCCCAGCATACCGACCTGCGCGGCCAGCGACGAACCCACGCGCTGCACCGCCAGCATGATCGCCAGCACGGGCAGTACCGTGCACACGGTGGCATTGACCAGCGACAGCCATTGCACCGACGCCGGTGCCTGCCACAGCAACGGCAGCGGATGGGTCACCGCGAAATGCAGCAGCACCAGCACGCTGGCCACGCAGCTGGCGTAGGCGGTGAGGCGCACCGCACCGATGCGCGCGACCACCTGGCCACTGCCGAACAGGTACAGCGCGTAGCTGAGCGCACTGCCCAGTACCAGCAGGCTGCCGACGATGATCTGCCCGCCCTCGCGCTGAAGATCGTGGCCGAAGGCGAGCAGCACGCCCAGATAGCTCAGCACCAGCGCACCGATCTGCCAGCGGCCCGGGCGCTGCCGTGCCAGCAGCACGTTGATCAGCAGCACCAGGGTCGGGTTCAAGTAAAGAATCAGCCGCTCCAGGGTCACGCTGATGTACTGCAGGCCCTGGAAATCGAGCAGGCTGGACAGGTAGTAGCCGGTGAAGCCCAGCCACAGCACGCGGGCGCGGTCGGCCCAGGACAGCGGCTCTGCCCGGCGCGCAGCCCACAGTGCCATCAGCACGAACAGCGGCAGCGCCATCAGCATGCGCAGGGCGAGCAGCGTGGTGGCATCGACGCCGTGGCGCAGGCCGAGCTTGACGATGATGGCCTTGCCGGAGGCGGCGATGGCGCCGATCGCGGCCAGGCCGATACCCCCCAGCGCGATGCGCGGGGAAGCGGTGGCGATACGGGAAGCGGGGCTGGACATCAGGACGACGGCGGGCCGCATAGGGCGGCCCGGAAACGCATTGGGGGGGCGCCCAGTATCGCATGGGGGCGCCAGGTGCCCTGTAGAGCCTGCGCTCGGCTGCACCATGTCTGCACGGAATGCAGCCGAGCATAGGCTCGGCTCTACAACCGCCCAGGTCAGCGCATCAGCACCACTTCCTCGGCCGAGGTCGGGTGGATCGCCACGGTGTCGTCGAACTGGGCCTTGGTCGCCCCCATCTTCACCGCCACCGCGAAGCCCTGCAGGATCTCGTCGGCTGCTTCGCCCAGCAGATGGATACCCACCACCCGCTCTTCCGGGCCCACGCAGACCATCTTGAACAGGCTGCGCTGGGTGCCGTTGGCCAGCGCCTGCAGCATCGGGCGGAAACGGCTGTGATACACGCTCACCTGATCGAAACGGGCGCGCGCCTCTTCTTCGCTCATGCCCACCGCGCCCAGCGGTGGATGCGAGAACACCACGCTGGCGACGTTCTCATAGTCCATCTTCGACTGCGGGCGGCCGCCGAACAGGCGATCCATCAGGCGCCGCGATGCAGCCACCGCCACCGGGGTCAGGCCAACCTTGCCTGCGATGTCACCCACCGCATGCACGTTCGGCACGCTGGTGGTCTGCCATTCGTCCACCTCCACCTGCTGGTGCTCACCGATGCCGATGCCCAGCGCTTCCAGGCCCAGGTCGCGACTGTTGCCGCGACGGCCGGTGGCGAAGAACACCGCATCGAATACGCTGTCGAGCGGACCATCATGGCCGAATGCACGCACACGCTCGCCATCGCGCTGCAGTTCGCGCAGGCGATAGCCGAAATGGATGCGCACGCCCTGCTGCTTCAGGTTCTCGGCCAGCTGATCGGTCAGCTCGTAGTCGAAGCGATCCAGCAGCCGCTGGCCGCGCACCAGCAGGCTGACCTTGCTGCCCAGTGCCTGCAGCAGGCCGGCCAGCTCCACCGCAATGTAACCGCCACCGATGATCGCCACCTCGGCCGGTGCCGCGCGCAGATCGAAGAAATCATCGGAGACCAGGCCCAGTTCGGCGCCGGGAATGTCGGGCCGCAGCGGGTGCGCGCCGGTGGCGATCAGGATGTGCTCGGCGCTGTAGCGCACGCCATCGCTGCAGGCCACGGTGTGGGCATCGAGCAGATGACCACGCGCCGGAATGCGCACCACGCCGGTTTCGTCCAGGCGCTTGTGGTAGCTGGTGTGGATGTTGCTGATATAGGCCTGGCGATGGATCACCAGTTCCTTCCACGACAGCGCCGGGCGCGCTTCGACATCGAAGCCCATCGCACTGGCCAGGCCGATGCGCTCGTGCAGGTCGGCCGCCAGCCACATGGCTTTCTTCGGCACGCAGCCGACATTGACGCAGGTTCCGCCCAGTTCGCCAGGCTCCAGCATCGCCACGCGCTTGCCGTGCTGCGCGGCGCGGATCGCGCCAGCCAGGCCGGCGGAACCGCCGCCAAGGACGATCAGGTCGTAATCATAGGGTGCAGTGCTCATCGGAATCGCTCGGGTCGGTAAGGGGCAGGATCGATCGCCGGCGTGCGGCCGCAGACGAGATCGGCGATCAGCTGGCCGGTGCCGGCGCTCATGCTGATGCCGAGCATGCCATGCCCCGCTGCAAGCCAGACGTGAGGATGTGCGGGCGCGCGGCCGATCAACGGCACATCGTCCACGCTCATGGGACGCCAACCGCACCACTGCTCCTGCAGCTGCGCACCACGCGGCGCGCGCAGGTAGTGGTCGGCAGCGTGCTGCAGAGCCTGCAGGCGGGTCGTGCGCAGCTGCGGGTCGGCACCGGCGAATTCCATGGTGCCGCCCAGTCGCAGTGCTTCACGCCAGGCAATCACGAACACGGAATGGTCCTTCAGCACGACTGGGCGCTGCGGCACCTGCGCCGGTCGCGACCAGGTCAGCGAATAGCCCTTGCCGGGCTGGATCGGCACGCGCAGATCCAGTTGCCGTGCCCAGCGCGGTGACCACGGCCCGGTCGCCAGCACCAGCTCGCGTGCGTGCAGCGTGCGTTCGCCGACGTGCACGCGCACACCCTGCGCGTCGGCGCTGAAATCCCGCATGTCCGAGTGCTCTTCGATCACCACGCCCTGTGCGCGCAGCACGCGCGCCAGTTCGGCGGTGTAGCGGTCCGGACGCAGCTGCGCATCGCCGGGGAAGTGGATCGCACCGGCAAGGCGATCATGGAACGCTGGATTGTCGCGCGCGTAGTCGGCCCCATCGATGCGCACCGTGGCGATGCCCTGCGCGTTCAGCGCCTCACACTCGGCTGCATGGTGATCGAAATTGCGGGCGTCACCGAACACATAGTCCAGACCGCGCGCCTCGAACTCGCAGTCCAGCGCATGCGTCCGCACCCACTGCGCCAGGCGCAGCCGTGAATCATTCAACAGTGCGCCGCGTGCCCGCGTGGAGTGCAGCCAGTCACGCGCGTTGCAGCGCGCCCCGAACTGCAGCAGCCAGCGCCACAATGCAGGGTCGAGGCGTGTACGGACGTACAGCGGCGCACGCGGATCGAGCATCCAGCGCAGCGCCCGTAACGGCACACCGGGCGCTGCCAGCGGTGGCGCGTGGCTGGGGGTGATGGTGCCGCAGTTGCCATGCGAAGTCGCCGCACCCACGCGTCCCCGCTCGATCATACGGACCTGCCGGCCGTTCGCGCACAGCGCAAGCGCGGTGGCCAGGCCGATGGCACCGGCGCCCACCACGATCACATCCTCGCGCGCGCCCTGCATCGATCAGCCCTGCCCGGCCTCGCGCCGCATCGGCGGCCACTGCCGGTAGGTCATCGCGCGCCACAACCATTCCATCGGGCCAAAGCGGAAGCGGCGCAACCAGACGTGTGAAAGGGCCACCTGCACGACAAACAACAGCAGTGCGAACAGCAGCTGCACGCTGCGTGGCATCATTTCGAACGCGCCCAGGCCGTAGTGGTAGAACACCCAGGTGCACAGCAGCGACTGGCCCAGGTAGTGGGTCAACGCCATGCGCCCGACCGGTGCCAGCCAGGCCAACCGCGCACGCCAATGCACGATCCACGCCAGGTAGCCCAGGCACATCGGCAGGCCACCGATCGTCACCAGTGCCATTGCGGCTGTCACCGGCAGATTGTAGGCACCCGGTGCAAGGTAGGGTTTCCAGGCAACACCGATCAACGTGACCAGCAGGCCCAGCGGCAACGCAATCCAGCGCAGCGTCGCGTACAGCCGCGGGAAGCGCTCCGGCGCCGCCAGCGCGCCACTGCCGGCAAACCAGCTGCCGATCAGGAACATGCCCAGCACCTCCGGGCCGGTGATCAGCAGCGCGCCCATCGACGTGCCGAACTCGCTCAGCCGCTGCGCATTGGCCTGCATCCAGCTGCCGTGCCCGTACACCAGGCGCTGCAGCTCGATGCTCTGCTGCGCGTCGGCGAGCATCTTCTGTACGTCTTCCGTCGAAGCCATCGACACCATCGCGCCCACCAGCAGCATCATCGCTATACCGCCGAGGTAGACCGTCACGCCCATCCACGGCAGCCAGCTGCGCGGCGCCTCGCGGCAGGCCAGCAGCGGCAACGAGACCAGCGCGTACATCACCAGGATGTCGCCGGACCAGACCAGCAGCGCGTGGCACAGGCCGATCAGCAACAGGCCAGCGCTGCGGCGCAGGTAGAACGGGGTGAAGTCGCGCCCGGCGGCCTCGGCGCGCTGCGCCATCACCGCGAAGCCGGCGCCGAACAGCAACGAGAACAGGGTGAAGAACTTGCCCTGCACGAACACGTAGACGAACGCATCAGCCCAGTAGTCGATGCCCTGCCAGTGCGTGTCGATGCCGGTGAAGGCCAGGTCCAGCGGTCCGCTGAAGGCCTCGATGTTCATCAGCAGGATGCCCAGCAACGCCGCACCGCGCAGCACGTCCAGTATGGCGATGCGTTCGCCGGAAGCCATCGGCTGCAGGGAAGGAGAAGCGGCGTTCACGGGGCATCCGTCAGGCAGGTCCGCCATTATGCCGCCGGCCCACACGCCATGGATGGCCGCGTCGTGTTCCAGAAACGCAACGGCCCGCCGAAGCGGGCCGTTGCTGCCATCACGATCGCGCTGCGATCAGTGGTGGTGGCCGCCGTCGCCGTGGACGTGGCCGTGGTCGATCTCTTCCTTGCCGGCTTCACGCACGTCAACGATTTCGACGTCGAAATGCAGGTCCTTGCCAGCCATCGGGTGGTTCAGGTCGACGTCGACGACGCTCATGCCGACCTTCTGCACGGTCACCGCACGCGGGCCGAAGTTGGTCTGCAGCACGACCTGCTGGCCCGGGGCCAGCTTGGTGTTGCCGAAGTGCTTCTTCGGCACGCGCTGGGACAGGCCCTCGCGGCGCTCGCCGTAGGCATCAGCGGCAGTGACGTCGACGCTGAAGGTCGCGCCGGCTTCCTTGTCCATCATGGCGTTTTCCAGGCCCGGGATGATGTTGCCGTGGCCGATCAGGATCGCCAGCGGCTCGCCGCGGTCCTTGGACGATTCGATCGGCTCCTGGCCGACTTCGGAAACGGTGTAGTGGAAGCGGACAACGCGGTCTTTTTCGATCTTCATGCGCAACTCTGTCTGGATCTGCCGAAGGCAGGCGGGTTGGGGCGGGTTGTCGCCCGGCGGGGACGCCGCCATCATGACGGCCAATCCTAAGGTGGCGCATTATCCGGAGATCATGCACATCACGCCAGTTTCGTCCGGCCTGCGCCGGCTCCTCGCCCCGGCCCTGCTGCTGGCCCTGCCCGTGCTGATGACCGCC
>NZ_VMBJ01000300.1:0-217 GCF_010608305.1 Stenotrophomonas sp. AS012628
TACGAGGACCGCGGCCGCAGCATCAAGCAGCGCTCATGTTGAGCGCGCGGCGCGGCAGCAGCAGCGGGGTCAGGAGCATCAGCAGGCCACTGAGCGCAATCGCCGTGCGCACGCCGGCAAGGCCCGCCAGCACGCCCCACAGCGCCGTCAGCAGCGCGGTCATCGCCAGGCTCGAGATCGACCAGGCCGCCAGCATCCGCGCGGTCCGCTCCATTTC
>NZ_VMBJ01000301.1:0-217 GCF_010608305.1 Stenotrophomonas sp. AS012628
GGCGCAGACGGTTGAACTGGCGGAACGGACGGATATCGGCGAGATCGGCCTCACGGGACGGCACCACCTCGCCCGGGTTCGCCTGCATGGCAGGCAATTGCAGGCAGAAATAACCCAGTTGCACGCAGCGCTCGGCCGGCACCCCACCCCACGCCGGCACGGCCTGGCTATCCCAGGCGCGCAGGCGGCCCTTCAGGCGCGCCTGGGATAGCCAGGC
>NZ_VMBJ01000302.1:0-217 GCF_010608305.1 Stenotrophomonas sp. AS012628
GTGCGGAAGCGACCGGCAACCGGCTCGCTGAAGACCTTATCGTGCACGAGGTCCTGGAAGCGCACGCGGTAGAACAGGTCTGCGCCGGCAGGCAGGCCGGTCAGATCGACGCGGGCTGTCAGGCCGTTGCTTTCAAGTGCGGCTGGGCCAACGCGACGCGCAACGTTCTTGAAGGCGGCGTCCGTCGAGTATTCGACGATCATGCGTGCCGGACGAT
>NZ_VMBJ01000303.1:0-217 GCF_010608305.1 Stenotrophomonas sp. AS012628
GCTTCCAGACGTTCTGCAGTTCGGCGGCGTACAGGCTGCTGGTGAAGCCCTCGATGCCGCCCCAGGTGCCGCCCAGCCAGCTGAGATGATGGCTGTCGCGGTCGCCCGGCAGTTCGCCGTAGTACGAGCCGAGGCGACGGTGGCCACTCTGGTTGTAGTACTTGGTGAAACTGACCTGGCCAGCCGTGAGGGTCAGGTCCTCGAAACTGTTGTTGGT
>NZ_VMBJ01000304.1:0-216 GCF_010608305.1 Stenotrophomonas sp. AS012628
GTACAACCACGATGCCCTGCGCGAGCGGTTGCGCCGGGCCGGACACGAGTTCCGCACCCGCAGCGATACCGAGGTGGTCCTGCACGCCTATCTGCAATGGGGCGAGCGTTGTTGCGAGTACCTGACCGGGATGTTCGCCTTCGCCGTCTTCGATGGCCGCGACGGCCACCTGCTGCTGGTGCGCGACCGCCTGGGCATCAAGCCGCTGTATTACGC